>CAIRHQ010000176.1 GCA_903878475.1 uncultured Bacteroidota bacterium
CCTGCCTGAAACACGCCATTATTAATACTATATGTAAATCCTGTTCCACCGGTTGCTGTGGCAGTAATGGAACCATTACTTTGTCCGGTAGTAGGTTGTACTACTGTTGTATTCACCAGAACGGTAATACCTGCACAAGGATTACTGGTGCCAATGATAATGGTATTGGATCCCAAACAACCTGCGGAACTTCTTGCTGCTACTACATAGTTGCCTGCGGCCAGGTTATTGAATGTTCCGGTTGATTGAAAACTACCTCCATTGAGGCTATATGTAAATCCGGTTGCACCAGTGGCCGTAGCGATGATGCTGCCATTCGACTGGCCGGGACTGGCATCAGTTTTTGTAAGTGCAACGGTGATCGTTACGCCTGCACAGGGGTCAAAAGAGGCGATCTGAATTTCCATGGTATCAGTACAACCGAGAGAATTTTTTCCTACCAGATTATAACTTCTGAAAGGCTCAAGTCCGGAAAAATATCCGCTATCTTGATAGGTTCCTCCATTTAAACTGAATTTAAATCCGGAACCACCGGTAGCCGTGGCGGTAATGGTGCCATTGTTCTGATTTAACGTGGCTGGGGTTTGCGTGGCACTTACTTTAAAATAGCTGCCATTACAGGCCGCAGGGGGAAGTTCATGCTTACACGCGATCTGAAGCATCAGAAAAACAAAAGCCAGCAAAATGGCGATCACAGCAGTTCGACTCTTTTTCATACAAGATTGGATTTGAGTTAATAAATAAATATTGTTCAATGATCAAGGATCACTGTTAATGAGAACTATTTGCTGGAGGGGGAGATATTACTGTTTAGTGTAAACGAAAAATCAGGCCAATACTTGTTTATAATATTTAAAAAGATGCTGAGTCTGTATTTTTTAATGTTGAACCTGTTAATAGGAGGTTTTATTGATTATCAAATTATTCAGCGATCCATTTTTTGAATTCATGTGCGCGGTCAACTGATACCCTGGTATCCAATTTGGTTGAGGGAGAAAGTTTTACAATTACTCTTGAACGTGTATGCGCTTTCATTTCCTCGATGGCATGAAATCCAATGATGAATTGGCGATTGAGGCGAAAGAATTGACGGGGATCCATCATCTGCTCAATTTCATCCATCGTGTGATCAACAGGAAGCCGTTTACCAATATTGGTACATATGAAATTTGATTTGTTCTCTGTATAGAAATAAGCAATATCTGAAACAGGTATCGATTTGATGGTATCCCCAAGTCGGATAACAAAGCGAGACTTAAATCGCTTATCTGCAGCAGGGTTGGTGGGTATTATATTCTGCTCAGACAAGGCTTTGTTCAAAATGGTGCCAGCAGAAGCAGATGAAATGGATACATTGTTTTTTGGAACTAGAAAAGGCTGTAACATATAATGATGCTGTTCAGCGGTAAAAATTACCGGACAGGTGATCTTGATCTTGTGGAATGCACTCAAGCTAAGACCATCGGTGCATGCCATATCCATGATGATCAGATCGGGCATGGGATGCTTCATTAGCCAGTTTACCGACGATTGAATGCTTGGTATGGAACCAATCAGTTCGGCTTCAGGATGCTCATTAAATAAAACCTTATGATTTTTTTTTAATGCAGATTCGTTTTCAGCAACAAGTAATATTCGCATAATCAAATTCATTGAAATGGTGAACAGGAACGAAAATTACTGGCTTAGGGCTGGGTGAGCAGGCATACATGGTCTGCTGTATTTCTGTGTATACAAATCCTGTTCCAAAAATGACTTGTAATCATAGTGAAATAATATGGAATGTAATTCTTACTGTAACTGAGTGTGAAAAATAATATAGACAACCAAAAAATATGTGGTAGTCCCTAATAACATTTTACGTGAAAGCTTCAGGATAGCTATATTATTACTAATTTTAACATTACTAATCCCCATTAACCGGTTGAAGTATAAAAGGATATACCTATTCGTCCTATTGTTATCTGTTGTGCATACCGGCTTTGCACAGCTTACACCGTATCCGTTATCGAACCTGCATAAGAAACAGATCAGTACCCGAACAGGGGCCGTAAAACTCGATTCCCTGAGCATTGTTCCCAACTCAGTACAAATAGACGGCATGTTTCCGGGTACTTATCAGGTTGATGAAGTGAATGCACGCATCAGTTGGATCGGCAAGCCTGCCCAGGATTCGGTTTGGGTTACCTATCGCATCTTTCCTTTTAAATTGAATATGGTGGTTCGGCATTTTAATTATGATAGCATTCGCCATAATTTTATCAGCAACCAGAATTTCACTTTCAATTACGGCAATACCCAAAAGAACCCGTTGGTTGATTTCGGGAATATCAAATCGGAGGGAAGCTTTGGCAGGGGGATCTCTTTTGGAAATAGTCAGGATGCCGTGGTGAACAGTAGCCTCAACCTGCAATTAAGCGGATATATCGGCGATAGTTTACAACTCACTGCCGCCATTACTGATAACAATATCCCTATTCAGCCAGATGGCAATACTCAGGATCTGCGCGACTTTGACCGCATCTTTCTGCAGATCAGAAAAAAAGGCTGGCAAGCCAGTTTTGGCGACATCGATATCCGGCAACGGAACAATTATTTTCTGAAATTTTATAAACGCTTGCAAGGGGCTTCTTTTTCAACTGATAATAAGATCGGTAAGCATTTAAACAATTCATTGCTTGTGAGCGGCGCCATTGCCAAAGGAAAATTTACCCGCAATATCCTCCAGCCGGTGGAAGGCAATCAGGGACCATACCGGCTCAGCAACAGCAATATGGAATTGTATTTTGTTGTATTGGCCGGAACAGAAAGGGTATACATGGATGGCGAGTTGCTGCAGCGCGGCGAGGATCAGGACTATGTGATCAATTATAATACTGCCGAACTAACCTTTACGCAGAAACGCTTAGTCACGAAGGACAAAAGGATACAGGTTGAGTTTGAGTATTCCGACCGGAATTATCTTAACTCACAGGTATATGCCAGCGATGAACTTAATTTTAAGGATAAGTTCATTCTCAGCGTGGCCGCTTATAATAATATGGATGCTAAAAATTCATCCATCAATCAGGAATTGAACAACAAGCAGAAACAGTTCCTGGCAGATATCGGCGATGGTACGGATACAGCCTATTATGAAAATGCCATCCTTGATACCCTGACAGCGGGTAAGATCCTGTACAAAAAAATTGATACCACCTATAACGGGATCCATGATTCTGTTTATGTATTTTCTAATAATCCAGCCGAAAAGTTGTACAGCCTCAATTTTACTTATCTGGGTCCCGGTAAAGGCAGCTATACATCACTTCAATCTGTTGCCAATGGAAAAGTGTTTGGATGGGTAGCGCCCGATATCAATCATGTGAAGAAAGGCGACTGGGCGCCGGTTATCTTGCTGGTGGCACCCAAAAAGCAACAAATGATCAGTGTGGGTGGTGAATATCGATTTTCACTCAATAGCATGATCAAGGCAGAACTTGCCATGAGCAATTACGACGTGAACCTGTTCTCACGAAAAGACAAAAGCAATGATAAAGGATTCGCCGGAAAATTTCAATTTCAGCAAACCGGTACCCGCGTAAAATTATTGAACAAATCTTTTCAGTTACAAACCAACCTGGGTTTTGAATATGTACAGAACCGGTTTAAACCAATCGAACGGTTAAGGGATGTAGAATTTTTGCGCGACTGGAGTCTGCCATACGATATCGCACCCGCAGATGAGCAAATCGCTAATGCAGCCTTGAAACTTGGCGACAAAAAAGGGAATTATTATCGGTATGAGTTCACCCATTACAATCGTAGTGATAAATTCAATGGATTGCGCCAGGCCCTTGATGCCTACCAGATGATCAAAGGTTGGAAACTGACCGGCCGGCTGAGCATGACCTCAATACACAATCCCATTCAGCTTGGACAATACATACGACCATATTTCGACATGAATAAAGAATTGCAGCAATTCAAAAAAATGCAGTTGGGCTTTAATTATAGCAGTGAACATAATTGGCTTCGTAATAAGGTTGCCGATACCTTAACCCCGATTAGTTTTGCCTTCACTAACTGGCAGGTATACCTGCGCTCTAATCCCGAAAAACTAAACAAATGGGGCGTCTCTTATTTTTCCAGGAACGACCGCTTACCCTTGGTCAACCAATTGGTTCAAGCTGACCGCAGCGACAACTATAATTTTTTCACAGAGATCATGAAGCAGGAGAACCGGCAACTTAAAATAAATGTAACGTACAGAAAACTGCATATCCTCAATTCAGCCATCAGCAAACAAAAAGCAGATGAAAGTTTATTGGGCAGGGCCGAATACAGCATGCGCGAATGGAAGGGGCTACTCACCGCAAATCTTTTATACGAGCTGGGCGCAGGGCAGGAGCAAAAAAGAGAATTTACTTTTATTGAAGTACCCGCAGGTCAGGGTGAATATACCTGGATCGATTACAACAACAATGGTATTCCTGAGTTGAATGAATTTGAGATCGCCGTTTTTCAGGATCAGAAAAAATACATCCGCGTATTCACGCCCAGCAATCAGTATGTAAAGGCCAATTATGTACAATTCAATTACAATTTCGACCTCAACCCCAAGGCTGTGATCAAGCCGGCGAAAGCAAAAGGGTTCCTGAAATTATTAGCAAGGGCCAATACCAGTTCAGCGCTGCAGATCAATAAAAAAGATATCTCTACGGGTAATTTTCAATTCAACCCGTTCACTAAAAAACTGGTGGATACCACATTGATCAGTTTGAGTTCATTTTTCTCCAATACTTTTTTCTTCAACCGTACCAATGTGAAATGGGGCTTCGATATCACCCATAGCGAACGCAATAGTAAATCATTGCTGTCCTATGGCTTTGAAAGCAATGCCGTAAGAAACTTAGCCGGAAAGATCAGGTGGAATATCAACAAACATTTTGTTAGCAATATAGCATTCCGGCAAGCAAAGAATGAATTGAGTACAAGTGCTTCAAAATTCAGTAACCGCAATTATCGTGTGCTGCAGAACAGTCTTGAAACCACGGTGGCTTATGTGAATAAATCTAATTTCAGGATAGGACTTACCTACCAGATCGCCGACAAGCGCAATAAGATCGACTCCATGGAAAGATCATTGAACCAAGCGCTAACCGCCGAACTGCGGTATAATATACTTTCTAACAGCACCCTGAATGCTAAGTTCACCCTGAACCAGATCAATTTTACCGCCTATCCGGGTGCGGCCAATACTACTGTGGGATATTTGTTGCTGGAAGGCTTAGTGCCCGGAAAGAATTATTTATGGAACCTCGACTACACGAGAAGGTTAGGCACCAATATTGAAATGAGTGTGCAGTATGAAGGAAGAAAGCCGGGAGAGGCCAAGACCGTACATATTGGACGGGCTACCATCCGTGCTATGTTTTAACAGCATGGCATGATCAAGGATGCTAAAAAATATTAGCTGAATATTCCTCCTTTTTTTAAGCTGCGAATGCCTTCGCCGATCTTGAATCCATTGTTATAGATCTCAATTTTATAATCACCGGGTTTAAAACCTCCGGTCTGCCTCCAGTCGAAGTTGATGGTTTGCCGCTGCCCCTGTACATAATTCACATCCAACTTTTGTGTATAAGGTTTCTCCTTGCCATCGCGGGTGCTAAAACGGGCATTGTCGATACTAGAAATTTCAGTTGCATCAGGTGCAATGATGCAAACAAAAATATTCTTAACCCCTGATTGGGTGATCCGGTTCTCATCAAGATCAAAGCTGATCCTAAGTTTGTCAACGCGTTTAGCCGTTGAGGTTTGCTTTTCATTTCCGTTGCCCTTGTCGTTGATGCCCAGGATGGAAAAATTTGTGGCATGTAGGGTAGAACCGATATCGATCACTTCATCTTTTTGTTTGATCACCAACTGTGATGAATCAAAATCTTTCCGTACCTGATCGCGCTGCTTCGTTACCGTTTCCTTTTCTTTGGTGAGTACAATTTTTTCGCCCTCGAGGGTTTCGATCTTGGTCTTAAAACTTTCAATATCTCCATTCAGATCCGCGATCATCAATCTGGCTTCGGTTAGTTTTTCTTTATTGGTTCCGGCTTCAGCAAGCAATTTTCTGATCTCTTTCTGCTTTTCTTGGATAGCCCGGTCGCGCTTGGTGATCACACTGTCCTTGCTATGCTCCATATTGGCGCTATTGGTCTTGATCATATCATACCGCATAGTGGCCTCTTCCAGTTCTTTCTGCAATTCATCTTTTTGAGAAGTAGTAGTAGCGATCACCGTATCTTTTTGCTGTATGGTTTCTTTGCTGTTGTTCTTTAGCCAGATGATATAACCCCAGGTGCCCAGCAGTGCGATAACCAGGGCTGCGGTTAAATAATTTCTCCAGTCTTGTTTTGGAGGAACGGGCGCAGCTACTGGAGCCTGTTCTGCTGTAGGAAAATTTTCAAATGCCATGTAGTTAGAATTTTCTATGATTGCCTAGGGCCAAAATTAGGCCAATATTACCGATGTTCATAAAAACGAAATTCTTACCACAGTTATTGCAGTGTTAAAAAATCTGCTCTTATTGCGTTGCTGCTGACCGCTAAATTTTATCTTTGCTGTATGAGCGCCGAAAAAATACTCAGTGAGTGGAGCGGAAAGAAATTCAAAAGCCTTTACTGGCTTGAAGGAGAGGAGGATTATTATATCGACAAGCTGGTGGATTATGCCGAGCATCATATCCTTGATGAAGCGGAATCGGGATTCAATTTGACGGTGTTCTATGGAAAGGATGCCGACTGGACAGAACTGCTCAATGCCTGCAAACGCTATCCGATGTTCGCTGAAAGGCAGGTGGTATTGCTGAAAGAGGCACAACATATGCGGGAGATAGATAAACTGGAGAGCTATTTTGACAATCCGCTGGCCTCCACCATTTTTGTTGTTGCATACAAGGGAAAAACACTGGATAAAAGAAAGACCCTTTATAAGTCAATTAAAAAATCGGCTGAGATATTCAACTCCGAAAAAGTGAAGGAGTATAAACTGGCCGCTTGGATCACCGAATATGTTCAATCCTGCGGATACAAGATCAACAGTAAGGCCGTGAATTTGCTGGAAGAACATTTGGGAAACGACCTCGGGCGCATCACCAATGAAATTGAAAAGCTTACCCTCAATTTAAAAGGCAGCAAAGAGATCACGGATGACGATATTGAAAAATACATCGGCATCAGCAAAGAGTATAATGCGTTTGAATTACAGGCCGCTATCGCTAAGAAAGACCTGGCCAAAGCATTAACGATCATCCAGTATTTTGAGGGTAATCCCAAGGCCGGGCCCATTCAGGCTGTATTGCCCGCTCTTTATTCAAGCTTCAGCAAAATATATATGGTATTTGGCCTGCAGGATAAAAGCGTAGCTGCTTTGAAACCTCATTTTTATAATAATCCATTTGCTGTACAAGCAGCCCTGGATACCATTAAAAATTATAAATACGAAGGAGTGGAAAGGATCCTGTTGCTGTTGCATCACTACAACCTGAAAGGAGTGGGTATTGCCGATACGGGTACTCCGGATGCAGAATTGATGAAAGAGATGGTGGTAAAAATGATCGCTTAGGCGTCTAATGCCGCAATGGCCGCTGCTTTGTCGAGGGCCAGTTGTGCTTTCAAAGCATCCAATCCATTGAATTTTATTTCCTGCCGAAGTTGCTGCAATACGGTAATGATTAATTTTTCGCCATAGATCATTTCATCAAAATC
>CAIRHQ010000177.1 GCA_903878475.1 uncultured Bacteroidota bacterium
AGTTATTAAAATCGGCTTACCATTTGGGTAATACCATGGAGCAGGCTAGCTTTCAGCTCATCAACAGTTTATTCGGTGAATATGGTTTGTTGGTGCTATTGCCCGACCGGCCTGAGTGGAAGCAGGCCTTTATCCCGGTGTTGAAGAAAGAACTGGAAGAAAGATTTTCTCATACAGCGGTACAGTCAACGGTAAGCAATTTTCCTTCAAAATATAATATACAAACCAGCGGCCGGGAGTTGAATTTATTTTTCCTGAAAGATGATCTGCGCGAACGGATCAGTTTCAATGGCAGCCGTTACGAAATTCATAATACCGAGTTATCATTTTCTGTTGAAGAAATGATGACCATGCTGAACGAGCATCCGGAATATTTTAGTCCGAATGTAATTTTACGCCCCGTATTTCAGGAATTACTGCTGCCCAATATCGCCTTTATCGGCGGTGGCGGAGAACTGGCTTACTGGCTGGAATTGAAAAAGGTTTTTGAAGCCGCTTCGGTCCCATACCCGGTATTGGTATTGCGGAATTCTTTCTTGGTCATCAATAAGGAGCAGGAGGAACTGATGCAGAAACTGAAGTTTAGTGCTACTGATCTTTTTAAAGCAGAGCAATTGCTGATGGCTGAACTGGTAACAAGAGACAGTAAAGTGCAATTGAACTTGGATGCAGAGAAACTTGAATTGCAAGGATTGTATAAAAAAATACAAAGCGTTGCAGGTGGGGTAGATGCTAGTTTGCTGAGGCATGTAGCAGCATTGGAGGCAGGTCTATTGAAAAAGCTGGCTGCTTTAGAAAAGAAGATGCTGCGGGCCGAGAAAAGAAAATTTGAAGCCGAGCAACGGCAGTTGCATAAATTGAAAGAACAATTATTCCCGCATAATAGTTTACAGGAAAGGATCGACAACTTCATGCCTTTCTATGCCAAATGGGGACCGGGCTTTATCGAATTATTGTATCAGCAATCCGGTGCACTTGAGCAGGAGTTTACGGTGCTTGCCGAAAAATAATTTTAGCTATAAAACTTAAGCAACTGTTTGTTCTTTCGACAGTACAGCCATTTCTCCACCCCGAACCAAGGCCTGTCTATTGATATCCAACAGAAAATGATATTTATCGGGTAATACTTTTTTCAGTGCTTCTAATATTGAATCGATCTGTACCACGGGTTTAAGCTGAAGATAAGCGCCCAGCATGATCATGTTCATGATCTTGGCATTCTTCATGAGCAAAGCTTCTGTGGTGGCGGTGATGCCAATGATGTCGATATCGGTTCGGGTACTGGGTTTAAATATATTTCCAGATTCATAGAGTAATAATCCGCCGGGTTTTATTCTGGCTTCAAATTTATCCATGGAAGGCTGGTTCAGTACAATGGCTGAATCAAAACGGGAGATGATGGGGGAACTGATCTTATTACTTGAAATACTAACCATGCAGTTGGCAGTACCACCCCTCATTTCCGGGCCATAGGAGGGCATCCAGGATATTTCTTTATTTTCTACCATGCCTGCATAGGCCAACGTCATGCCGAGTGATAGTACACCTTGTCCACCAAATCCGGCTACAATAAGTTCTTCTAACATAATTAGTTTTCCTCCAGTTTAGTTTTAAGATCTTCTGCTTTGGGCAGTTTAATATCGCCTACCGGAAATGTTTTGATCATTTCTTCTTCAATGAATTTTGATGATTCTGTGGGCGTCATTTTCCAGTTGGAAGGACAGTTGCCAATGATCTCTACCAGGCAGGTTCCTTTATTCAGGTCCTGATATTTAATGGCTTTCTCCAATGCTTTCTTTGTTTTTCTAACCGCTGCTGCATTGTGTACTGTTTGCCGGCTTACATAGAATGAACCGGGCAATACCGCCATCAGTTCTGCAATTTTAATGGGATAGCCGGAAAGGCTTGTTTCCCTTCCATTGGGAGTAGTGGTTGTTTTCATTCCGGTTAAGGTAGTAGGCGCCATTTGTCCACTCGTCATGCCATACACGGCATTGTTCATAAAAACGATCAGGATATTTTCTCCACGGTTGATCGCATGCAGTGTTTCTGCAATGCCAATAGAAGCCAGGTCACCATCGCCCTGGTACGTAAACACATATTTTTCGGGCATCAGTCTTTTCACGGCAGTAGCCACTGCAGCGGCCCGGCCATGCGCGGCTTCCTGCATATCAATATTCATATAGTCGTAGGCAAAAACAGAACAACCTACGGGCGCAATACCAATGGTCTTGTCCTGTATGTTCATGTCTTCCACTACTTCCATCAATAGCTTGTGTACCAGGCTATGGGCGCAACCCGGACAATAATGCATATTTACCTCAACCAGGGTTGAAGGTTTATGATACACCAGTTCATATTCATCTTCCTGACAACCGGGTACTGCAATATCCAGTGAGGGGAGGGGCAATACTTGCTCGTTAGTTTGCATGATATTGTTGAATTAGTTTTTCTAATTGTTGTAATATTTCTTCGGGGGTGAATAATAATCCACCCATTTTTCCAATGAATTCTACCGGCACTTTTCCTTTTACGGCCAGTTGCACATCTTCTACCATTTGTCCGCTATTCAGCTCAACACTGATCATACATTTTACTTGGCTGGCCAGTTCTTCCAGTCGTTTGTACGGGTAAGGGTAAACGCAGATAGGCCTCAGCAATCCCACTTTTATTCCTTTTTCCCTGGCCAGGTCCATTGTTTTCTGGCAGATCCTTGCACTTAAGCCATAGGCCACAAAAATATACTCTGCATCGGCGGTATTGATTTCTTCAAACCTTACTTCATTCTCCCTGATCCGCTTAAATTTTTCTTCCAGTTTTAAATTATGCACTTCCATTCTTTCGGGCTGAATGAACAGAGAAGTAACATAATTCCTTTCTCTTGTTGTTGGCTTACCGGTGGTGGCCCATGCGGATTTATCAACCTGGGGATTGGTATATGGTTTGAACACCACTTTTTCCATCATTTGTCCGATGGCGCCATCAGACAAGATCAATACCGGGTTACGATATTTATCGGCAAGGTCGAAACCCAGGAAAACAAAATCGGCCATTTCCTGAACAGAGGCAGGGGCCAGTACGATCATTTTATAATCTCCATGTCCGCCGCCTTTTACCGATTGAAAATAATCTCCTTGTCCGGGTTGAATGGTTCCCAATCCCGGGCCGGCCCTGTTCACATTCACGATCAGGCAGGGCAATTCGGCTCCTGCTAAATAAGATATTCCTTCCTGCATCAGGCTGATGCCCGGTGAAGAAGAAGAGGTCATGCTGCGAAAACCTGCACCGGCAGCACCATATACCATATTGATAGAGGCTACTTCACTTTCGGCCTGCATCACCAGTCTGCCGTGTTTGGGCATTTCCCTGGCTAAATATTCCAGCACTTCCGATTGAGGTGTGATGGGATATCCAAAATACGCATCGCAACCGGCCTGAATAGCAGCTTCTGCCAGTGCTTCGTTACCCTTCATGAGTTTGGCTTCTGTCATACAATATTTATTTTGAAGAACTGATCATTGTTTGAATTTGTGCTTTGATATCTGTTGGTGTAATGTCAACAGGTTTTTTCTTTGGATGCGTACGGTATACGGTGATCACGGCATCCGGACAAACCAGTGCACAGTTGATACAACCGTTGCAGCTGTCATTATTAGCAACGATATAACGGTAACCTTTGATGTTGATGGTGTCGGAAAGGGAGAGGGCGTTTTCTTTGCAGGAACTGATGCATAGTTCACAACCTTTACATTTTTGAATATCAATTTCAACCCTGCCTTTTACTTTTCTCTCCTTAGCAGGGATATTGTTAGAAGCGTTGTTTTCCATGATGCAAGCTTTATCGTTTAAACTATTACAAATGTCATAAGAAAAAATCAACATTTATTTAAAAAGCATCATTATCCGATATGATTATTATCAGTATTCTGGCTCAAAAAATAGTATTATAACTTGCAGTCTTGCTTGATTTTATGGGGTTTTGTCTGCTGTATGGAACTGAATTGGCGGCTATATGCCATGATGCCGATCTGCATATTCCGCGAATGGCGGTAAAACCATTTAGCTGCAATGGATGGAATGAGAAGATGCCGGGTACTGGTATCGGGATAATTTCTTGTTGGGGTAGGCCAGCTGATGCATTGAAAATTCATCACAAACAATGAACGCTTTTATTTCGTGACACAGGAAGAAAGAACAGTAAGATAAAATTTGTTGAAAGCAATCGCTTCTCAATCATATTCATTCCGATAGCCCAGGTCCTTCACATTCTTTACACTTTCCAGCACGATATCATCTTGGTAATCTTTGAAGGCTTCCAGTTTTCCTGCGATGGAGGGATCGTGTAGTGCAAGGATCTGTGCGGCTAGTATGCCTGCGTTCTTGGCACCATTGAGTGCTACCGTGGCTACAGGTACTCCATAAGGCATTTGTAAAATCGATAGCACCGAATCCCATCCGTCAATACTGTTGGATGATTTAACCGGAACACCGATCACCGGTAAGATGGTTTGTGCGGCTACCATGCCGGGTAGATGGGCTGCTCCGCCGGCTCCGGCAATGATCACCTTCAATCCGCGTTCCTTGGCTTCCCTTGCATAATCGCGCAAACGGCCGGGGGTGCGGTGGGCCGACACAATGGTGAGCTCCGGCTCAACTTCAAACTGGCGCAGCATTTCAGCCGCCCCTTTCATGATCTCCAGATCAGATTCACTGCCCATGATAATGCCTACTAACGGGCCATTGCTTTTTTCTGTTGCCATTGGTGATGTTTTTAAAACGGAAAGTTAGGAAAGAACTTTTAAAACGTTTAAGGTTTAAAGTTTAAGGTTTAAAGTTTAAAGTTGGTTGAGGAGTTGAGAAGTTGAGGAGTTTAGGAGATTCCGTGAACTTTAGTGTGTAGCTATTCTAATGAACTGCCAACTGCCAACTGGAAACTGCTAACTGTAAGTTATTTCCCGCCCAGATCTCCCTTCAGTCTCAGTAATTCAGTTTCTGCCAGTTTGGTATTGTATCGGGCTGCGATCAAACGGTTGTAGGCATCTTCCAAACTTTTTTGTGTTTCTCTTAGTTCAAGGATGGTAGAGATGCCGAGTTTGAATCTTTCGAGGGAGATGCTCACATTCTCTTTAGCAAGCAAGATATTATCTTCCTCCAGTTCCAGGGTCTTTTTCTGCAGTTCATAATTCTTGAAAGCATTGCTTACTGCCAGGTCAACTTTTATTTTCTGGTCTTGGTAAGCGAGTTGCTGATAACTGATATCGAGTTGTGCCTGCTGGATCTGGCGCTTCACATTAAAGCCATTCAAGATAGGGATGGTAGCGGTTACGCCATAATTAAAACCGTAATTGCGGTTATACAAAGGGGTAAAGCTATTCACCACTTTTTTATTATTTGTTTTCGAAAAATTATAGGCCGAGTTCAGGGATACGATGGGGTAGCGGTCGGCTTTTTTCTCTTTTAAAACATATCTGGAAATATTGATATTCTGAAGAGATACCTGTAAAGCAGGATTATTTTTTTCAGCACTGATGATGATATCAGCCACCATCAGATCATTGTTGATGGGAATGCTATCGGCTACTTCATATTTTGTATCCAGTGGATAAGCCATCAGTTGATTGAGCTGTTCTTTCAACTCTTCAATTAAGGTTACCTGTTGCAGTTGCGTAAATTTCTGTGCGTTCAGATCGATCCTGGCTTGCAGTAATTCGGGTTTGGCACCCAGACCTACGCTTAATTTTTTTTCAGCCTGCTTTACCCTTTCTTCATTGATGCTCATCTGCTCCAGTACGGCTTTTAACTGTTGTTTTTGTCGTACAATATTGTAATAATTATTGATCACTGCGGCAATGGTATTCACCACCTGGTTGCGGATATTGAGTTCTCCTAATTTTACAAATTGAGCCAGTTTATCACGGGTGGCAAACATTTTAAGTCCGTCAAATACGGTCCAGTTCAGCGATACGGCTGCATTGAGGTTATCCGACCGGATACCGCTTTGTTGTTTAGTGGTACCGTCGGCCAATCGTTGTTTTTGGTCGTTGTTATTGAACAGCAATCCAGTATTGGCATTCACCCTCGGCAGGAATGCTGCTTTGGCATAGGAATTATCCAGTGCAAAAGAGGTAGAATCATTTTTTACCAACAGGATATCATAATTGCTTTTGAGTGCGGCTGCAATGGCTTGTTCAATCGTCAATTGCGTTTGTGCGAAACTGTTGGTACACCAACAGAATACTACCAGGCCTAACAGAAATATTTTAATACCAGATTTCATGTATTTCATTTAATGGGTTCCGCAGCTGCAGGAGCATGGGATTCGTCCAGTTCACTTTTATGTTTTTTTGACGACAGGAATGAGTACATGGCCGGGATCACAAACAAAGTAAGGATCAGGGCAAACATGATACCGCCAACGATCACGATACCGAGTGGAATGCGGCTGGTAGAGGCGGCGCCCAATGATAAGGCAAGGGGCAGGGCGCCAAGCGACATGGCCAGACTCGTCATCAGGATCGGCCTGAAACGCGCTACGGCTGCTTCCAGTACGGCCGGTATCTTTTTATCGCCGGCCAGTTGTTTCTTGTTGGCAAATTCCACGATCAGGATACCGTTCTTGGTTACCAGACCGATCAGCATGATCATACCGATCTCAGAAAATATATTCAGGGTTTGATTGAATATATAAAGTGATAAGAGTGCGCCGGCAATGGCCAGGGGCACTGTTACCATGATGATGAATGGATCGATAAAACTTTCAAACTGAGCGGCCAGTACTAAATAAATAAGCACCAGGGCCAGGATAAAGGCAAAACTGGTATTGCTTCCACTTTCCGCATAATCTCTCGATGCACCAGTAAGTGAAGTATTAAAACTTTGGTCCATTAATTTTTGGGAGATCTCCTGCATCACTTTAATGCCATCGCCAATGGTTTTACCGGGTGCCAGTCCTGCAGATATAGTGGCCGATTTATACCGGTTAAAATGGTAAATAGTGGGTGGTGTACTTTGCTCCTCCATGGTCACCAGGTTATCTAACGATATCGATTGTCCGCTGGCATTTCTTACATAGATCGCTTTCAGGTCGGCCGGGTCATCACGGTCGTTTCGGGCAACCTGGCCCAATACCTGATACTGTTTTCCATCGCGGGTAAAATACCCCAATCGGCGGTTACTAAGCGCCAGTTGCAAAGCCTCAGAAATATCCTGAATATTGATGCCCAGGGCACTTGCCTTCAACCGGTCGATCAATACCCTCAGTTCGGGTTTGTTGAATTTCAGGTCGGCATCTACGCCCTGAAAGGTCGGGTTCTTATTGGCTTCTTCCAGGAATTTTGGCAGAATATCTTTGATCTTATCAAAATTCACATTCTGGATCACGAACTGAACAGGCAGTCCTCCTCTGCGGTTAACCGCTATCGTTTGTTCCTGAATACAGAATACTTTTCCCTCATTGAACTTCACCATGTTCTTGTTGATCATGTTCACAATTTCCTGTTGTGATCTTTTACGTGTATTCGGCTCCGTTAGTGCGGCCCGCACCATGCCAGAGTTTACCGAACCCGATCCGGTGAAACCGGGAGCGGTGATGCTGATGAGCACGGTTTTTTCGGGAACCGAGTCCGATACGAATTTGGCAACCCGGTCTACATACCGGTCCATATAATCGTACGATGTTCCTTCAGGCGCAGTGATCGACAAACGGAATTGGCTCCTATCTTCCATGGGCGCCAGTTCGGAAGGCATATCTTTTCCGATAAAATAGATGATGCCGAAACAGGCCATGATCAATATAAAGGCCATCCATCGGGCTTTCATAAATGCACCGAGGGCATTGCGGTACATATTTTCCATGCCGCGGAAAAAAGGTTCCGTGGCATTATAGAATCCAGAATGTTTTTGGACCTTCCGAGTAAGCTTTACGTTTAGTACAGGCGTAAGGGTTAGTGAAACAAAGGCAGAGATTAGTACAGCACCGGCCACTACGATCCCGAATTCACGGAACAGCCTGCCTACAAATCCCTGTAAAAAAATAATGGGCAGGAATACGATGGCCAGGGTAATGGAAGTGGCGATCACCGCGAAGTAGATCTCCTTCGATCCTTCTTTGGCTGCCTGCCATTTGGGCATTCCCTTTTCCATCTTTTTAAAGATGTTTTCGGTTACCACAATACCATCATCTACCACCAGTCCGGTAGCCAGTACAATGGCCAGCAGGGTGAGCACATTGATGGTAAAGCCACAGAGGTACATGATGAAGAAGGCACCGATCAGGGATACCGGAATATCGATGAGCGGACGAAGGGCAATGATCCAGTCGCGGAAGAATAAATAGATGATGAGTACCACCAGGAAGATGGAGATCATCAGGGTATCCTTTACTTCTGAGATGGATTTCTTGATGAATTTTGTTTGGTCTAAGGCAATGTCCAGACGGATATCATCAGGCACTTCTTTTTTTATCTGCTCAAATCGTTTGTAGAATTCATCAGAAATAGCCACATAATTAGAACCCGGTTGAGGAACCAGGGCAAGCGCGATCATGGGCACACCACTTTCTTTTAAAACGGTTTCTTCATTTTCTGGACCCAGCACGGCTTCACCAATATCTCTCAGTTTGATGTCGGCACCATTCTTATTTTTGATAATAACATTATTGAATTCTTCCTCGGTATTTATTTTTCCGAAGGTGCGTACCGATAATTCAGTAGCATCACCGGAAATTTTTCCCGAAGGCAATTCCACATTTTGTTTCAGTAAAGCTTGTTGTACATCGGTTGGGGTGAGGCCAAATGCACTCAGTTTCGAGGGATCGAACCAGATGCGCATGGCATATTTTTTTTCGCCCCATATCTGAATGCCACTCACACCCGGAATGGTCTGTAGTTTTTCCAGCAGGTCATTATTGGCATACTCAGTTACTTCCAGTTGGTTGCGGGTATTGCTTTGCACCGTCATGGAGATAATGGCATCCGAACTGGCATCGGCCTTGGTTACCACCGGTGGTGCGTCCAGGTCGGAAGGAAGCGATCGGATGGCCTGCGATACTTTATCACGTACATCATTAGCCGCAGATTCCAATTCATTGCCCAATTCAAATTCTACGTTGATGCTGCTGGAGCCCTGACTGCTGCTGGAAGTAATATTCTTTACACCGGCGATACCATTGATGGCTTTTTCCAATGGCTCGGTGATCTGCGATTCAATGATATCTGCATTGGCACCGGGGTAGGAGGTACGTACAGTGATATTGGGTGGGTCGATGGCAGGATAATCCCGAACGCCCAGGAATTTAAAACCGATCAGTCCAAATAAAATGATGATGATGCTGAGCACCACCGCCATCACCGGCCTCCGTAAACTTAATTCTGATATATTCAACTTACCCTCAATTTATGGATGATGCATCTGCATGCTTGTTCTTTAACTATTGTTTTGCCATCTTATTCAATAACACTTTGTTGCCTGGCTTGGTAGTGAGTAGTCCTGTGATGAGTACCGTATCTCCTGCTTTTAATCCACTGGTGATCTCTACCATTGCCGAGTCTCTGATGCCAATGGTTACTACTTCCATGCTGGCTACACCATTTCTGACTGCCATTACTTTCTTATTTCTGGCCTGTGGTATCACCGCTTGCGATGGGATCATGAGTGCGGCTTCATTTTTATCCAGAGCGATCTTTACCCGCACAAAGCTTCCGGCGATCAGTTTCGGATCGGCTTTCTCTACCACGGCTTTAACTTTTAAACTGCGGGTTTCTTCAGTGATATTATTTTCTGTGGCGATGATCCTGGCGGCATAGCCTTGTTGATTGCTCTCGGTACTAAAATGTACCTGATTGCCCGGCTGCATTTTATTACCATATTTCTCCGGAACATTGAATTCCAGTTTGAGTTGCGATAATTTCCGAAGGGTGGTGATGATCGTTTGCGGACTCACGTATGCGCCTACACTAATATTGCGAAGTCCTACCCGGCCACTGAACGGTGCCCTCAACACCGTTTTGGAAATGCTGGTGCGAATGATATTGATATCGGCCAGAATATTATTTACAGAGAGTTGATTGAGGTCGTATTCCTGTTGGCTCACCCCATTGATCTTCAGTAAGGCTCCGTAACGAACCACTGTTTCCTGAGCCACCTTCAATTGTACCTGCAATTTTTGTAACTGGGCTTGCAGGTCACCATCATATAATTTAAGGATCATGCCACCCTGTGCAATATTGGCTCCTTCTTTGAAATAGATCTCGGTCACTCTTCCGGATACTTCGGGATGTAGCTCGGTTTCTTCAAAGGGAGCCAGGCTTCCGGGAATTTCTATGTCTTGTGCCAATACCTGAGCACTAACAATATATCCGTCGACCTTTGAAGGAGGAGCTGATTTTCCGGGACCTGCTTTGTTCTCGTCCTTTACAGACGATTTACAGGCTAAAAGAGAGATGGCAAAAACAAGGATTATGGCAATCGTTAAGTTAGTTCTTCCAGACACGGTAAATTGTTTATTTTTTTGTATTCATAGATTAGACGACGAAGTTCAGCAATACTTGCGAAAGATTAGCAAAATAAGCCTGCTTTTTAAATGATCAGCTGATAACCTTTACCAGGTGCTTGATGCGATTGGCCTGATGTATCAGTTCTTGTTTTTCATTGCTTAAGATGGTGATATGCCCCATTTTGCGGCCTGGTCGGGTCTCTTTTTTACCATAGATATGCACAAATACATGTTCGGTACCGAGTGCCTCATTCAATCCTTCATAAACAGCGGGTCCGCTAAAGCCTGTTTCGCCCAGTAAATTTACGATGGCTGCCGGCATGATATGTCGTGTACTTCCCAAGGGATATCCCAGCATGATCCGCCAGAGCATATCGAACTGCGAAGAATAATTGGCTTCAATGGTATGATGCCCGCTATTGTGCACCCTGGGTGCTGTTTCATTTACAAACACATTATTGTTTGGATCGATGAAAAGTTCTACCGCAAAGATGCCGGGGCTGTTCAGGTCTTTCACTACTTTTCGGGCAATGGCTTCAACTTTCCATAAAAGTTTTTCGGGTAGCAGGGCCGGAGCAACCTGGTATTCAAGTACATTCAGCCGGTTGTCGAACACCATATCAATGGCAGGATAGAGGGCAGTATCGCCTTGGTCGCTCACCGCTACAATTACCGCGATCTCTTTATGGATCTGCACCATTTTTTCGAGCACCGAAGGTGCATCAAAACCAAGTGGCAGTTCTTCTGCTGTATTCAACAGTTGAACACCCCTTCCATCAAAACCTCCAGTGGCGAGTTTATGCACGGCCGGTAAAAATCCGGCTTGTAGATTTAACTCAGCTTTATTTTGAGTAATTAGGAATTCGGATGTGGGGATCTCGTGTTGCTGATAAAACTGTTTCTGTGCAATCTTATTCTTGATGATCTTCAGGGCAGCAGGTTTTGGATAGATCCTGACCCCTTCCGCTTCAAGCTTTTCCAACGCCGCTTCATTCACGGATTCTATTTCAATGGTAAGCGCATCGAGCCCCTTGCCGAACTGGTATACCGCATCAAAATCGCGTATATCCCCCAATGTAAAATGATGACAAAGATGCGCAGCCGGACATTCAGGATCATTTTCCAGCACATAGCTGGTAACCGGGTAATTGGCGGCTGCTTGCAATAGCATCCTGCCCAGTTGCCCCCCACCCAAGATGCCTATCCTTGGAAGATTAGAAGTTTCCGGTGTGGAGTGTTGATCCTTGGTCACTTGATGGTCATGTTTAGTGAAAAAATATTCAGTAGCTTTCTTAAATAATTGATCGGTCAAGAAGGATACTTATTGGGCTGCAAAATAATCCATTATTGGCGAATTGCACGTGGATTATCAATATAACAGGTGCCTTACTGAGACTTGGAAACCAGTAATGTTTAAATTATCTTTGTTTCAACAATGATTCCTGATTATCCACATAAGCATTTTAGCGATAAACGCAGCCAGTATACTTTGCTGATGTTAGCCCTGGCCATGGATGTTGCGGGTTGATCGCATTCACCAGCCCCAACGATATTTTACCAATTTTTAAAAAACTGACAATGGAAACAATGAACAATATTCAATCAATACCTGTTACCCAGAACGATTTTCTGCCCCTGCAGGGCACCGATTATGTAGAATTCTATGTGGGCAATGCCAAGCAAGCCGCTCATTTTTATAAAACCGCTTTCGGATTTCAGTCGCTTGCCTATGCCGGTCCGGAAACCGGAATGAAAGACAAAGTAAGTTATGTGATCCGCCAGCATAAGCTCACATTCGTGCTCACCACACCTTTGAAGATGGACAATGAGATCGCTGATCATATTTACCGCCACGGTGATGGAGTAAAAGTATTGGCCTTGCAGGTGGATGATGCGCGCAGTGCTTTTGAAGAAACCACCAAGCGAGGCGGTAAGGTTTATATGGAACCCCAATCACTGAAAGATGCTGATGGGGAAGTGGTGTTGAGCGGTATCCATACTTATGGTGATACCGTGCACATCTTTGTGGAAAGAAAAAATTATAAGGGCATATTCATGCCGGGATTCAGGGCCTGGAAATCAAAATA
Source organism: uncultured Bacteroidota bacterium (assembly GCA_903878475.1). GTDB lineage: Bacteria > Bacteroidota > Bacteroidia > Chitinophagales > Chitinophagaceae > Ferruginibacter. Next base: position 12,580 of record CAIRHQ010000177.1, read on the forward strand.
TAATCCGGAATCAACCGGACTGTTATACGTAGATCATTGTGTGGGTAATGTAGGATGGAACCAAATGAATCCCCGCGTAAAATTCTATGAAGAGGTGATGGGATTCAGGAATATCCTGAGTTTTGATGACAAGGATATCTCCACCGAATATTCCGCGCTGATGAGCAAGGTAATGAGTAACGGAAACGGCTATGTGAAATTTCCGATCAATGAACCTGCCGAAGGCAAAAAGAAAAGTCAGGTAGAAGAATTCCTTGATTTTTATAATGGGGAAGGCGTCCAGCATGTGGCCATTGCCACCCATGATATTGTGAAAACAGTGACCGAATTACAAAGCCGGGGTATCGAATTCCTGAATATTCCTGCCAGTTATTATGTAGATGTGCTGGACAGGGTAGGAAAAATTGATGAAGACCTGGCTCCTCTGCAGGAACTGGGGATATTGATCGACCGGGACAATGAAGGTTATCTATTACAGATCTTCAGCAAGCCGCTGGAAGACAGGCCCACTTTGTTTTTCGAGATCATCCAACGCAAGGGGGCGAAAAGTTTTGGCAAAGGGAATTTCAAAGCTTTGTTTGAAGCATTGGAAAGAGAACAGGATGCAAGGGGGAATTTGTAAAGTCGATAACTTTCGGTCGGTTTACGTATTTTATTTGTCATGCTGATGCCTCTTTGTTGTCGTGCTGATGCATCTATGTTGTGATGCTGATGCATCTATGTTGTCATGCTGAGCTTGTCGAAGCATGTCGAGACAGAACGAAGATTTATTTAACAACTGCCTTATTATTATGCTTAAATTTTTCATAGCGACTTTTTTTTCGATTATGCTCGGCATGGGTCTTCCTTTGTCTGCTATTGCACAACCCTCTGTGCTGGAAACTCAAAAAGCATACGGCAAGATCGCTGAGGTGTTTAACAGGAGAGAAGACAGCATCAAGAAAAAATTTGTCGAACTTAACCTGAACTGGCCTCCGCAGGCCATGTATATCCGTTCATTCAAGTACGACCGGAAACTGGAAGTATGGGTGAAATCATCTGCCACTGAGCCTTACCGTTATTATACCACTTACCCGGTTTGTATGCAAAGCGGCGCCCTGGGTCCAAAACGCATGGAGGGCGATTATCAGGTGCCCGAGGGTTTTTATTATATCAACGAACTGAATCCCAACAGCAGTTATCATTTGTCGATGGGACTGAATTATCCCAATGCATCAGACCGAATCCTCAGTGATTCCCTGCACCCGGGAAGCGAGATCTATATTCATGGCAATTGCGTTTCTGTGGGTTGCATACCAATTAGTGATGGCCCTATTGAAGACTTGTATGTGCTGGCTGCTTATGTAAAATCGAATGGGCAAGACTTCATTCCCGTGCATGTATTTCCAGTCAAGTACGATGTGGAAAAATCGATGAATTATCTGATGGAACTCACGAAAGAAAATGAATCATATAGAAAATTCTCACTCAATTTGAAAAAAGCCTTTGATTATTTTGAAGACACGAGGCAGTTGCCCCTGATCAGCATCAACAAGGAAGGGAACTATATCATCAATTAAAATCAGCGCATCAGCACCTGCAGGGTTTCGGGTGTTTTTTGTTCCAGTACGATCTGTTTACCTGAAGTATGGGTGGCAATGGCTTCAGCGGTATAGTGGCGAATGGTTAGCAGGGTAAGATTTTTTTCCAGCTGCACATCAAATATTTCCGAAGCCGCGAGTGCCAGTCGCTCAATCTTTTCCGGCTTATCATCCAATACACATAATAAACTCACGGCGCCGTGCTGCGAAAGGTTAGGACGGATCTTGATCTCATCAAACATAGCGTGTAGCATACTGATGGGCTTTTCTTCCACAAAAGAAAAATCTCTGGAACTGAGTTGCATCAACACCTGTTGCTCTTTCAATACCAGGATGGGAGGAAGTGTATGCGCCGGATTGCTGCTGATAACGGTACCGGGTAGTTGCGGATCAAGGAAGCACCGTACATGCAACGGGATTTGTTTGTTCTGCAGGGGTTTGATGGTTTTTGGGTGGATCACCTGGGCTCCGTAATAGGCCATTTCCACCACTTCACGATAGCTGAGGGCAGGAAGTGCCTCCACATGCGCAAATTGTTTAGGATCGGCACTCATCACGGCTTCTACGTCTTTCCATATCGTTTGACTTTCGGCATTGAGCAGGTTAGCAAATACGGCGGCACTATAATCACTGCCTTCCCTGCCCAAGGTGGTACTTTCATTTTCGTCGGTGGCGCCAATGAATCCCTGGGTGATGATGAGGTCGGTTTCGGCAAACAGGGGTTCAATGATCGACTTAACTTTTTCATCGGTAATGGTCCAGTCAATGACTGCATCCCTGAACTGGTTATCGGTGCGTATGATATCGCGTACATCCACCCATTGGTTAGCAATGCCAACTTCATTCAGGTAAGCGCTGATCATGGCGGTACTCATCAGTTCACCACTGCACACGATCTGGTCGTAATAATAATCATATCCTCGAACGGGCTTATCGTGCAATAACCATTCCACCTCCGTAAAAAAATCGGCCAGCGCATCCTCTGCTTTTTTCCATTGAATGCTCACCAGGTACTTTAGCGTATTGAGGTGGTTCTTTTTTACCTCCTTGAACAGGGTGAGGGCTTCGTCTTTGCGTCCTTCAAAAAATGCATCCGTTACTTTTTCCAGGGCATTGGTGGTTTTTCCCATGGCGGAAATGATCACCAGGATCTTTTCGCCCGGATGATCGCGCAGGATATTTGCTACATTGCTGATCCGGTCGGTAGAATTGATGCTGGCGCCGCCAAATTTAAAAACCTTCATGTTGTTATTTTTTATCCGGAAGAGGGGTATTTCTTTACTGAAGATACCCTTCGATTATTATATGGATTTGCTTATTTTTGAATGCAAATCTACTCTTGATAGTGGTCAGGACAAAATTGTAAATTAGTTTGCTTATGAATATCAATCGCCGAATACAAACGCTCGATGAATTTACCATCCAGCAGATGCGTGATTTTCCACAGGCTACCGGTGAACTGGCCGGATTACTGAGAGATATTGGGTTAGCCGCAAAAAGGGTGAATGTGGAAGTGAATAAGGCAGGACTGGTGGATATCTTGGGTGATGCAGGCAGCATCAATGTGCAGGGTGAGGAGGTGAAAAAACTGGATGTGTACGCCAATAATCAGTTTGTGGGCGTTTTGCAGCATGGGATCAGTTGTGCCGGCATTGGCAGCGAAGAACTGGATGATATCGTGGTATTTGAAGATGAGGTGAGCTGTCAGAGTAAATATGTATGCCTGTTCGACCCCCTGGATGGCAGCAGCAATATTGATGTGAACGTTTCTATTGGTACAATATTCAGCGTATTCAGAAGGGTGAGTGAACTGGGTAAACCTGCCACGCAGGAAGATTTTCTGCAGGCCGGTACCAATCAGGTGGCTGCAGGTTATATTATATACGGGTCGTCTACGATGCTGGTATATGCTACCCGCAGAGGCGTGAACGGCTTTACCCTCGATCCCTCTATCGGAGAGTTTACGCTCAGTCACCCGGATATCAAATGCCCCGACAGTGGTAAAATGTATTCCGTGAACCATGGAAATTTCTTCCAGTACGATGAACCGGTGAAACAGTATATCACGGCCTGTCAGAAAAAGAATAAGGATAACGGTGGCCCATATACGCAAAGATATATCGGCAGCATGGTGGCCGATGTGCACCGCAACCTGATCAAGGGCGGAATATTCATGTATCCGGGTACTACCGATAAGCCCAAGGGAAAGTTGAGGTTGCTATACGAATGTAATCCATTTGCTTTTATTGTGGAAAGGGCAGGCGGAATGGCCACCAATGGCAAGATCAGGATCCTGGAAGTACAACCAACGGAATTACATCAGCGAACTCCTTTTTTCATTGGCAGCAAATCAATGATGGATGAACTGAATACTTATATAAAAGGGGAATAGGCCCAGCAAAAAGTGCAGGTAAAAATAATAGTATGAACAAGATCATTTCGGTAAAAAATCTGGTTAAGAACTATAGGAATTTTGAAGCAGTAAAAGGCATCTCTTTTGAAGTATATGAAGGAGAGATCTTTGGATTGCTGGGTCCCAATGGTGCGGGGAAATCAACCACCCTGGAGATCATCGAAACCCTGCGTCCGAAAACCAGCGGAGAAATTGTGGTGAATGGATTCAACCTTGATAAGGATCCTGAATCTATAAAAAAGATCATTGGTGTACAGTTGCAGACCTCGGGTTTTTATCCCGGATTGTCGCTCATACAGCTGATTGAATTATTTGGCGGCTTATACAACCAACCGGTTGATCCCATGGAATTATTGCGATTGGTGAACCTGGAAGATAAGGCCGCCAGCAAGTTCAAGGATATGAGCGGCGGACAAAAACAACGTTTCTCCATTGCCACCACGCTTATCAATAAACCAAAGATCATTTTCCTGGATGAGCCCACTACCGGACTGGATCCTCAGGCCCGGCGCAATTTATGGGAACTGATCAAAGACATCCGGTCGAAAGGCACTACCGTGATCATTACCACCCACTATATGGATGAAGCCGAACAACTTTGCGACCGCATCGCCATCATTGATGAAGGCAAGATCATTTCACTGGATTCGCCGGATAAAATGATCGACGACCTTGTCAGTACCGGATTTGAACGGCCCAAACAGGTAAAAGCCGCCAATCTGGAAGATGTTTTTATACATTTAACAGGTAAGGAAATGCGGGATGAATAATTCTTCCGTTATTTGCAATTCAATTTTTTAAACCCAAATATTAATAAATGAAGAAGGTATTATTTTTTTCGCTGCTGATCGCAGCTGGATTTCAGGTGATGGCACAAACCCCAAAAGTAACTGTGAAACCCGCCGCCCCGGCCCTTAAAAGTCTGCTCGATAGTTTCAGCTATTCTGCCGGCTACAATGTGGCTACCAATATGAAAGCGCAGGGCATCACTAGTATCAATTCAGACTTGATGAAAAGAGGAGTAGAAGATTATTTTAAAAACAAAGCACCCTTGCTGACTCCGGAAGTAGGTAATAAGAGTCTGCAAAGACAACTGGATATTTTTGCCCAGGCCAAAGCAGTAGAAGATAAAAAAATTGCTGATGCAGCTTTAGCAAAAGGGATCGAATTCCTTCAGGCAAATAAAAAAAGAAAAGAAGTAACCACACTGGCTGATGGTTTGCAGTATGAGATCATTAAAAAGAATGATTCGGCTACCAATAAACCAACTTCTTTGGATACAGTGGTAGTGAATTATATCGGTACACTTATCGACGGTAAAGAATTTGATAACTCATACAAACGTGGTGCTCCGGCTGTATTTGCAGTGGATAGGGTGATCAAGGGCTGGACTGAAATTCTGCAACTGATGCCTGTTGGTTCACATTGGAAAGTATATATTCCAACCGAACTGGCCTATGGTGATAATCCTCCTCCGGGATCAAATATCAATCCGGGTGCTCCGCTTATTTTTGATATCTTACTGGAAGGGATTAAACCTGCCATTCCAAAAGCAAAAGAATAATGACAACAGACCCTCGTTACCCCATCGGTAAATATATTGCTCAGCCATTTGATGAAACCCTTTTACAGGAATGGCTGAGCGATATAAAATTTTTACCCCAGATGCTGGAAAATTCCATCCTGAATTGGGATGCGGCTCAGTTGGATACGCCGTATCGCGAAGGGGGCTGGACCGTAAAGCAACTGATCCACCATGTGGCCGATAGCCATATGAATGCCTATATCCGATTCAAATTGCGGCTTACACAAGAGAGTCTTGTTATAACTCCCTATGATGAAAAAGCCTGGGCCGAACTACCGGATACGCATAACCTGCCGGTAAATATTTCGCTCACCTTACTGCATGCCCTGCACTTACGCTGGCATGAGGTGCTGAAGAATATGACCCGTGAAGATTTTGATAAAACCGTTTTTCATCCTGAACATAAACGCGATATGTCGCTCTGGTTCCTGCTGGGTTTATATGCCTGGCATGGGAAGCATCATGTGGCGCATATTACTGCGATGGTTCATGGTTTATAGTTTATAGTTTATAGTTGGAGGTTGGAGGTTGGAGGTTGGAGGTTGGAAGTTGGAAGTTGGAAGTTGGAAGTTCATTAAGATTAATAAT
>CAIRHQ010000178.1 GCA_903878475.1 uncultured Bacteroidota bacterium
CATTGTAAAACTCTGAATCGTTATCCAGTCGCCACCCACAATTTTGAAAATTGCATCATATTTTTGACCAGCAACCTGAGGGGTATAAGCCGTAATCGTACTGCCACTTCCAGTTATAGTAATGGTATTTGTTACAGTACCGCCTAATTGTGTAATTGAATAGCCTCCCGCAGGTGCTGTTTCATTTCCGGTTAATGTAATTGTAACCGGAGCCGTAATAGTAGCAGCATTCAGTGCTGTAATAGCATTGGCTAGACTTGTATAGGTAGCCGCAAGACCTGATCCTCCATTGGTAGTCACCTGAGCATTAGCCCCCACTACTCCAAATACAAATACCAGCCCCATCAGGAGCTTTACATAAATATTACGCATAAGATGATGTTTTGAGGTAAGTATAATACGGGATGTAAAATTTTTCATAAACAGTATATTGGTATTTTAATATTGCTTTATTATTTGCCCCTGGCTATCACTAATATTTTTATACCAGTTATAGTGGTGTGCATCAACTTGTTTTATTGCATTCAAATCATCATTTTAATGCAAACAATAAGTTGCAAAAACCTAAGTTTTGATAAGAGTTGGAGGATAAACAACTAACAAGTATTCATGCATAAATTGCCAAAATCAATGCTATAAATAACCTGTATTAAGCGAAGTTTTTATAAGAGTAGTAGGATTAACAACTGGCAAGCATTTGTAAAATATTGTAAGTTTTAGAACTTAACAAAAAATTAATAATTTTTGTAATAGACTTACTACTGCCGATGTAGTTAAGTGTGGTGGACAGTTTCAGAGGAGGCATAAAATAAAAATCCCCCCGGTTTAGCGGGAGGATCTACCTGTTAAGGTAATTATACAAGCAATCGTCGAAATCGTTGATCCGGCAAGCCGGAAAAAGACTTAGTAATCCCTTATTTTTTGGGAGCCATCTTAGAGGCTGTATCCATTGGAGCCATTTTGCTCGTGGTATCGGCCATCATTTTGCTGGCTGTATCGGCTGTTTTAGCAGCATCAGCAGCTGGTGATGGTTTGGTAGTATCTACCGGAGTAGCATTGCTATCCCCGCTTCCGTTACAAGCAGTAAGGGCAGCAGCCACTACAAAAATTGCGAATAATTTTTTCATAATAATTTTTTTTTGGTTTAACAATCGGGAGCAAAAATAGAGAAATTATCGAACAAAACAAGGGGGAACGAGGAACGTTTAAAACGTTTAAGGGTTTAAGTCGTTTAAGGGTTGGTTGAGGAGTTGAGGAGTTTAGGGGTTGAGGAGTTTAGTGATTTCGTTAATATAATGAGCTTACCCATCAGCCGTTGGCCAGGGGGCAGGCCGTTTAAGACGTTTAAGGGTTTAAGTCGTTTAAGGGTTTAGGGGGTAGATGTTGAATATGGTTTAATATTGTTGAACATTGTTGAAGTGATTCCGTTAACATTATAAATTTTCAAGCCCTAATCAGCATCCAGAACGAAATCCTTGCAAACTGCTCCCGTTTACTAACGGGACCAACTGAATTACTTTTTCCTAAAAAACAACCGCACCGGCACACCGCTGAATTTGAATTTTTCGCGCAATTGATTTTCAAGATAATTCATGTAAGGGGCCTTAATATCATCCGGATAATTACAGAAGAACGCAAAGGTGGGCGTATGGGTAGGTAACTGGGTAATATATTTGATCTTGATATGGTTGCCCCGCACCATTGGTGGGTGATATCCTTCCACTGCCTTCTGCATCACTTCATTGAGTTGTGAGGTGGGTATCCTGCGCTGACGGTTCTCGTACACTTCCAATGCGGCTTCTATACTTTTAAAGATCCTTTGCTTTTCCGTAACGGAAATAAACACCACGGGCACATCGGTAAATGGTGCCAGTCTTTGTTTTAATTCCTTTTCATAGTCTTTGGCAGAATTGGTTGCTTTATCTTCTATCAGATCCCATTTATTCACGAGCACCACAACTCCCTTTCCTTTTTTAATGGCCAGGGCAAAGATGGCAAGATCCTGCGCCGTAACACCCTTGCCGGCATCCAGCATCAGCATACACACATCGGCCTCATCCAATGCCTTGATGGCACGGATCACAGAATAAAATTCCAGGTCTTCATGCACTTTTGTTTTGCGGCGTATACCCGCCGTATCGATCAGGATGAATTCCTTATTGAATAAATTATAATGGGTATGAATGGTATCGCGGGTAGTACCGGCAATATCACTTACGATGGTACGCTCCTGCCCGATCAAGGCATTCAGCAAAGATGATTTGCCCACATTGGGCTGACCAATAATGGCAAACTTAGGCAGCTCCGTTACCATTGCCGCTTCATCCGAATCCTTTTCACTGATGAGGGCGGTAATGGCATCGAGGATCTCTCCCGTTCCACTTCCGCTGATAGACGACACAAAGAATATCTGCTCAAAACCCAGACTATAGAACTCAGATGCCTCTAATAATCTGTCGTGGTTATCTACTTTGTTCACCAATAAAAATACAGGCTTGGTACTGCGGCGCAGCAACTCCGACATGGCATTGTCCAGCTCAGTAATGCCGGTAGCAGCATCCACCATAAAGATGATGGCATTGGCTTCTTCCACGGCAATGAGTACCTGCTTACGAATCTCGCGCTCAAATACATCATTACTACCAGCTACAAAACCGCCGGTATCAATTACATTAAAAGATTTACCTGCCCAGTCAGCCACACCATATTGCCTGTCGCGGGTTACCCCGCTAATATCATCTACAATGGCTTTGCGCTGCTCCAACAATCTGTTGAAGAACGTGCTTTTGCCCACATTGGGCCTTCCTGTTATTGCTACTGTAAAACTCATGCTAATGTATTTTAATTCGTTTAAATCGTTTAAGGGTTTAATTCGTTTAAGGGTTTTGGAGAAGGTATAAAGTTTAAAGTTTAAAGTTGGTTTAGGAGTTTAGCAGAGAATTATGAATTGAAGAAACTTTCAACCTCCAACCTCAAACTATGAACTATAAACTATGAACTAGTACCCGTACTCCTTCAACTGCATCTCATTATCTCTCCACTTCGGCCTTACTTTTACGAAAAGTTCCAGAAAAACTTTTCGTCCCAGAAAGGTTTCAATATCTTTTCTGGCTTCGGTGCCCAGCTTTTTGATCATGCTGCCACCCTCTCCCAGTATAATTCCTTTTTGTGTTTCTCTTTGTACAATGATCTCGGCACTGATCTTAGTCAGCGAAATTTTTTCCTGGAATGCCTGTATCAACACAGTGGCATGGTAGGGAATTTCTTCTCCATACAAAAAGAATATTTTTTCGCGGATCATTTCACCCACAAAGAATTTAGTAGGCATATCACTGAGGTCGTCGCCCTCATAAAATGGATGACCCTCGGGCAGATATAACAGTATTCGTTGCAATAATTCGTCGATCCCCTTTTTCTTTAAGGCAGATAAGGAAACCACTTCTTTACAATAAGGTTGTTGCTCAAAAAAACGAGCCGTGGTTTTAAGTTGTTCATCATTTACCGTATCGGATTTGTTGAGGATCACGATCGCAGGTGCTTTTAACCGCAGAGAAGAAAATATGGCATGACTTTCATCTGAATTCTCGCGTACATCGGTAATGAGCAGGGCCACATCAGCATCTTCCAGACTTCCTTTTACGGCATCCATCATTTTTTCGTGGAGCTTATACCGGGGCTCAATGATGCCGGGTGTATCAGAAAAAATGATCTGATAATCCTTCTCCGTGAGGATGGCCTTGATGCGATGGCGGGTGGTTTGCACCTTATGTGATACAATAGCCATCTTCTCGCCCATTAGCGCATTGAGCAAGGTGCTTTTGCCCGCATTGGGCTTCCCAAAAATATTTACAAAACCGGATTTCATGTTTGCGGTCGTTTAAACCAGTATCTGCATACAGAATTGGATTACCACAAACGATTCAGAAGGAGGAGATAATCAAATTCATCAGCAAAAACTGCCAAGAATAAAAAAGGCTCAACCGAGCCTTAGAGTTAGTTGCGAAGAGAAGGATCGAACTTCTGACCTTCGGGTTATGAGCCCGACGAGCTACCGCTGCTCTACTTCGCGGTGCAAAGGTAATCTTTTAGGGCTTCGCTGCCAAATAATAAACATACAATCCCTAAATTTGGATATGATAAAATTCTATAGTCTGCTGTCGGCCATGCTGTTGCTGCTTTCCAGCACAGCCTGCAAACATGGAGTAAAACAACAGGAGGATCAGGTATACAGTCGCCATTTGCAGCGACAGGTATCACTTACGATCATCAACACCCCCATCCCCGATGATAAACAAACCCTGAATTTGTTGCTGCTGAACGACGGACAGGATATGGAAAAATTCAGGATCAAACAGATCGTCGACAGTTTGTTCAAAAATAAACTGATCGAGCCCTTGCTTATAGTAGGTATCCATGCGGGCGATAGGATGCGGGAATATGGCGTAGCGGGCATTCCCGATTTTCAGAACAGGGGCGATAGAGCCGATAAATATTCCGCCTTCGTTACGGATGAATTATATCCCTTCATCAAAAAAAGGGCGGGGGTAAGAAAATTCAATTCGGTGGTGATCGCGGGTTGCTCACTGGGAGGCCTATCCGCAATGGATATTGCCTGGAACAATGCCGACCGGTTTGATAAGGTAGGGGTATTTTCGGGATCGTTCTGGTGGCGCGACAAGGATACGCAAGACCCGCAATATTCAGATGATAAGGATCGGATCATGCAGAATATGGTGCGCAGTTCAAGAAAAAAACCGCACCTGAAATATTGGTTCTATGCCGGCGGAAAAGAAGAGGAAGGCGACCGGGATAAGGATGGCATAATTGATGTGATGGATGATACAAAGGACCTCATCAGCATCATCCTCAAAAAAAATGTATGTACCCCCGATGATATTGTGATGACGGAAGATGCATCCGGACAACATGATTACCCCTTCTGGAGCAGGCAACTGCCGGTATTCCTGCTATGGGCGTTTGGGAAATGATGTCGAATAAGGGAGGGCGCTTAAGTCGTTTAAGGGTTTAAGGGTTTAAGTCGTTTAAGGTTGGTGTAGAGTTTAGAGTTTAGGGTTTAGGGTTTAGATGTTGAATATGGTTTAATATTGTTGAACATTGTTGAAGTGATTCCGTTAGCATTTTAAATTCTCAAATCTCAACCAACATTCAGAACGAAATCCTGCAAACTGCTCCCGTTTGCTAACGGGACAAACTGCCAACTGCATTGTTACTACCCTAGGCTTCTGGAAAATAATGAAGCCTAAGGAAGCGGTCCATCAGCATCTTCCTCCTTGCCCGTAACCTGCCTGATCTTACTGGAGCCACTGACCTCTTTTTGTTTTACCGTTGGATTCCCTTTGTAATAAATATAACTGGCCCCACTGGCTTCTGCACTCAGCTCCTTGTTCACTGTGATCTGAATATCAGATGCACCGGAGGTTTCAGCAGTACAGATTTCGGAGATCAATCCGTAAGCTTTTACATCACTGGCACCGCTACTCGATATCTTAACCGTTCCGGCCGTACCTGAAATATTTACATCAGAAGATCCGCTAAGATTAATACTCAGTTCATCTACTTTTATCGCCGCTTTAAAATCACTGGAGCCTGAAAGCTCGAGCGCGAGCGTGGGTACCGATATTACCCCTTGTACCAGCACACCACTGGAACCGGATGCTTCAATGAAACGCAGGTTCTTAAATGATACATAGGCACGCAGTTTCTTATTCCCGATATTCATTAAACGTTCTCCCTGATACGAGATCATCAGCACGCCGTTCTTAATTTCGGTACGGATGGATAATCGGTACCTCTCTTCCGAAGCACTCACTGCGATCACTTCATTTTCAGATTGAGATAAGTACAGATCGATACCGTGAGACACTTGGATGCGGTTGAAATGACCATCCAGACTGCGTAATTCTGCATTGGGATCTACTACCAATTCAGGTTGCGCGGTGCAAACCAATGAACCGGCAAATAATACAATTGAAAATAATAATGTTTTCATGCTGTCTGATTTTAGCATTGGAAAGATTGACAGGCCGTTTATTTTTCCCTTTTCACCACACCCCCACTGCTCACATTCACATCCTTGATCATGGCCTCTCCTTTGTACCGAATACCGCCACCGCTATTAGCCTTTGCCGTTAGTTCTTTGTTGATGGTGATGTGCACGCCGGCACCGCTGGTCGATTTGGCATCGCAATAATCAACGGCCAGGTCGTAGCCCTTGAAAATAGATCCGCTGCTGCCTTCCACTTTGATCTTATCGGCCTTTCCGGAAATGGCGATACCCGATCCGCTGTTCTGATCTACAGTGAGGTCTTTGATATCGACCTTGCCTTTAAAATGTGATCCGCTGGTGAAACTCATGGCCAGTGAAGGCACGGTAATGGTATTCACGGCTTCCACGGTAGCGCCACCCGAAGCATTTAGTTTGTCAAGTGTTTTGTATGATACATAAGCCTTCAACTTTCTATTGATATTCATGGCCCAGTTGATGCCTTTATAATCAAAATATAGTTTCAACACGCCATGGTCAACTTCCGTTTTAAACCGGTCGAGGTATTTTTGTTCAGCTGCACTAACCAGAATGGGTGCTTCATTACCCTCGGTAAGATAAAGCTCTATCCCGTCGGAAACGGTGATGGCAGAAAAACTGCTACTGAGTGTGCGGGTTGCAGATACAGAATCAGGGACATCCTTATTTTTTTGGGCAACGGCCGACAAAGCGATAAAGGCAAGAACGGATAAAATGAATTTTTTCATGGTGTGTTGTTTAATTGATCAAGGTTCAAAAACGGGGGCAATGAGATTAAAGTTCCATTGCTACCCCTTTTCATGGCTATATTCTAACTTAATACGCAAAAAGCATACCTTTTGTTACACAAGATCATTAAATAATTGAAAACAGCTTATCTTTGAGTTGCTAAAGTTCTTATAAACCTTCTGAATTGCCGGGGTGCTGTTGCCAATGTGCAGCGGCTGAGATCACACCCGTTTACCTGATCAGGATAATGCCTGCGCAGGGAGATAAAAATTGCTCACATGGAATAACCGCTATTCCCGGAGTTCAGCTAAAATAAATATGGATGAAAAAATTGATCGGCTATGCCTTGTTGTGCCTGCCTGCTCAGGGACTACTGGCCCAACCCGGGAAAAAATTCAATGACACCACTTACCTGCAACCGGTAGAAGTACAGGCGATCAGGGCGGCAGCGGCGGCTCCTTTTGCCAAAACGAACCTTAACAAAAAAGACCTGGAGAAGAATAACCTGGGGCAGGACCTCCCCTTCTTACTGAACCAAACGCCCTCGGTGGTGGTAAATTCCGATGCAGGTAACGGTATCGGCTACACGGGAATTCGCATCCGTGGCATCGATGCCACGCGCATCAATGTAACCCTCAATGGCATTCCGTATAATGATGCTGAAAGTCAGGGTACATTTTTTGTTGACCTGCCCGATATCAGTTCCAGCGTCAACAGCATCCAGATACAAAGGGGTGTGGGCACTTCTACCAATGGGTCAGGGGCATTTGGGTCTTCCATCAATCTGGCTACTAATGAGGTTAATTCAAAAGCTTATCTCGACTTCAATAATAGTTTCGGCTCATTCAACAGCATGCGCAATACCCTGCAATTTGGAACGGGTATGCTCGCCAATCATTTCAGCATCGACGGTCGGTTAAGCAATATCCAAAGCGATGGCTATATCGACAGGGCCCGCACCCGGCTTCAGTCGGCATATTTAAGTCTGGCATGGGTACAAAAAAACAACTCGATCCGTTTCAATTTATTTTCAGGAAAAGAAAAGACCTATCAGGCCTGGAATGGTGTTCCTGAATACCTGCTGGATAGTGCCCGCACCTATAATTCAAGCGGAACAGAAAAACCCGGATCGCCGTACGACAATGAAACGGATAATTATATTCAAACCCATTACCAGTTATTTTTCAATCATCAGTTCAATGATTACTGGAAAGCGAACCTGGCCATATTTTTTACCAAGGGAAGAGGATATTATGAGCAGTATAAGCATGACCAGGAACTGGCCGCTTATGGATTACCCAATTATCAGGATGGATCAACCTTGGTTACTCAAACCGATCTGGTAAGAAGGCTATGGCTTGATAATGATTTTTACGGAACCATTTATTCGCTGCAGTATAAAAAACACAATACCCAGTTCATCCTGGGAGGAGGATGGAACGGATATTCGGGTAACCATTATGGTGAGATCACCTGGGCCGCAGTACAGGCTGCCATTCCTGTCCATTATCAATGGTATAATCTGAATGCTTATAAAAATGATCTCTCTACTTATGCCAAATGGCTGCAGAACTGGGGAAGCCGCTGGAAGGGATTTGCAGACCTGCAGTTTCGGAATGTGGCCTATAGCCTACATGGCTTCAAAGACAATCCCGATCTGTTGATCAGGAAGAATTATAATTTTTTCAATCCCAAATTGGGCATTACATATCAGCACCAGGGATGGAAGGCCTATGCATCAATTGCCATGGCTGGTAAAGAACCCATCCGCGACGATTTTGAAGCAGGAGCACTACAACAACCACGGCCAGAATACCTTACTGATGTGGAACTGGGTATGGAAAGGCAACAAAAAAAATACAGTTGGGGAGCCAACTTCTACTACATGCAGTATCGCGATCAACTGGTGCTAACCGGTAAGATCAATGACGTGGGTGCGTATACCAGAACCAATATTCCACATAGCTACCGGGCGGGTATAGAACTCTATGCTCAAGCAAAACCCAGCAGCAGATGGGAACTGGAGGGCAATATCACCCTTAGTGCCAATAAAATAAAGAATTACACGGAATACCTCGACGACTATGATAACGGTGGCCAGCAGACGAAGTTTTACTCAAGCACCGATATCTCTTTTTCACCATCCCTTACCGGATCTGCCACCATCAGTTATCATCCATTTGCCGGCGCCCAGATCAGTAGCATCAGTAAATATGTGGGCAGACAGTACCTCGATAACAGTTCATTGGCCTCCAGAAGTCTGCATGCTTATTATGTGCAGGACATGCGGTTGAGTTACAACTGGAACCACAAGCATTCTAAGGCCACCAGTTTCATCCTGCAATTGAATAATATTTTCAATACCCGGTATGAACCCAACGGTTATAGTTTCAGTTATGTGTATGGGGGAAAACAAACCACGGAAAATTTCTATTTCCCGATGGCGGGTTTCAATTTTATGCTGGGGGTTGGCGTTGGGTTGGGGGGGAAGTAGTTTTAGTTTATAGTTCATAGTTCATAGTTGGAAGTTGGAGGTTTCTTCAATTCGTTATACTCTACTAAACACCTAAACTCTAAACCCTAAACTTCTCAACTCCTAAACCAACCTTAAACGACTTAACCCCTTAAACGTTTTAAACGTTACATCGTTCAGATCGTTTAGATCGTTCAATGACCAAACCTTTCCTGCCATCCCAGCATTCCGCCAGAAAGATTCTTAGTATTGGTGAAGCCGAATGTTTCGAGCATGAGGGCGGCTTGCATGCTGCGTTGGCCGCTGCGGCAGTAGCAGATGATCTCTTCATTTTTCAGCTCTTCGAGTTCGTCGATCTGCATCGATAGTATCTGGCCCAAGGGCATTAATACACCTCCTATATTGAACTCTTCATTTTCATAAGGTTCGCGAACATCAAGGAGATGGAGGTCTTCGCCGGCATCCAGGCGGAATTTTACCTCTTCAGCGCTTATCGGTATCATTGGTCTGAGATTTTTATTTTTTTAGTGGCGGTATCAATTGCGATCATCACAGGAGATAAATATACATCCATCACCTGGCCGGGTTGAATATAACGGGGAGAAAAGTTTTCATCCAGTCGCTCAGGGTTTTGCTGGTATATAAAAGCACTGGCGGTATCTTTCAACGGTTCTTTGGCAATGATGGCACCGATGCCAATACCAGTTTCAGATAGCATGGCTTTTGCAGCACCGAAGGTCATGCCCAGCAGGTTGGGTACCAGTATCTGCTGGTCGGCCAATCCTCCACCGATCACCAGTGTGATACCACTACCCCACTGCACCTTGGCTTTTTCGGCAATGCGCATACCATTATATTTTTGTTCAAGCACTGAGCCCATCATGAAATCAGGGCGGAAGACAGTATCAGCCAGTTTCAGGTGGTTGCGGGCTAGTACTTCAAGTGCAAACTGCAAACTCAAGCCTTCCAGTTTTGGCATCTCGATCATGGGAGGGATCACGCGGTTCACGGTAAGAAATACAGTGCGATTAACCTTAACCGTTGCATTCGGATCGGGAAGTTGTTTCAGCACGGTACCTCTGGCTGCAGTATCAGTAAATATTGAATCCTGGATCTGTACATCAAAGCCCTGTTTTTTTAGCTGGCTGATGGCCTCTTCTGTTTTCTTGCCCAGCACCGCAGGAACCGTAAGGTGTTCACCATGCTTGGTGATCCAACTCAAGAGCTGCAAAAACAGGAAGATCAGCAGGAACGTGAGTGCAGCTGCAGCCAGTAAATTAACCCAGAACGGTCGCTTGGTGATGAATGTAAACATGAGTGTGTATTGCTTATTCCGTTGGATCAACCCGAACGGTATTTATTTAAAAACAGGTTTCGATCAGTGCACTATAAAATTCTTTCAACGACCAACCCATGGCCCTTACCTGTTGCGGCACGATGCTGGCCTCCGATTGTCCGGGTACGGTATTGATCTCGAGCAAAAAAGGTTCTTGTTTTTCTTCATCATAAATATAATCCATCCGCACTACTCCTCTGCAATTAAAGATGGTATAGGCATGGATGGCTGCATCCCTGATCCGTGCTGCCAATGATTCATCTATATTGGCCGGAGTGATCTCCTGACTGGCGCCTTCATATTTGGCTTCAAAATCGAAAAATTCTTTTTCGGTAATGATCTCTGTGATGGGCAGCGCAATGATATTTTCTTTGGTACGAAATACACCAATGGTAAACTCTCTGCCGGCAATGAACTCTTCCACCAGCACCTGATCATCTTCAATAAATGCCTTATCAAGTGCCTCCTGCAGGGCAGCGGCTTCTTTTACTTTACTCATGCCGATACTGCTTCCTCCATTATTGGGCTTAACAAATACCGGCAACTTGAGCTGTTGCAGAATGGACGCTGGCGTTACGGGTATATCTTTAAACAGGTGAACCGATTTAGCCACCTGGATACCCGCAAATGACGCAACAGCTACGGTATACCGCTTATTAAAAGTAAGTGCTGATGTGGCTGCATCACAGGAAGTGTAAGGGATCTTCAGGCAATCGAAATACCCCTGCAGTTTTCCATCTTCACCCGGCGTGCCATGGAGTGCAACAAGCACTGCATCAAAAACAATTTTTTCTCCTGCCAGGGTAATGCTGAAATCATTCTTATCAACCACCACCCTCGAATCATCGCCCCCCATATAATACCAACCCGAAGGATGGATATCAATTTTATAATAATCCCATTTGGAATCATCAATATGCTTTTCAATAGCCAGTGCAGATTTATAAGAGATCACTGCTTCACCGGAATAGCCGCCAGTTACTAACGCAATTTTTTTCTTCATTCGGTTGAACAGGATTGTTTGTACAAAGAAACGAAAAATTGTTTGCCGATACCCTTAAGAAGGTTATTGTTGAATAAATTTATGGAGTTTAACAGTTTTGCAACAGGGGGGGGGGGTAACTCGTTTAAGGGTTTAAAACGTTTAAGACGTTGCTGCACCAACTCCGCAACGATCGGGTTGTCGACACCGCCCGGGGCGCTCGGGGTCATCCAGCTATTGGTGATGGTGGCGGTCATGAACATCCCAACAGAC
>CAIRHQ010000179.1 GCA_903878475.1 uncultured Bacteroidota bacterium
CGCATCACAAACTGATCGATCTTTAATTTTTCTTCATCGGTAAAAGCCAGGGTAGGCTTCACCATCAGCAGCAACTGAAAAGTATCGGGAATAGCGCGCTGGGTACTCAAATTAAATTTGAAGAGGTTGTAATCGGTCCGCAGCACATTCTCCACCAGGTCGTAGGTGATATAACTACCGATGGGTGGCTCTCCATTTCCATCCGCATAAGCGATCATGGGCTTATTCACCGTGGTGAGTTTATGAATGGCATTCGCAAATTTGAATTCCATCATGGCCTCGGCGCTATTGAGTTCGCTTGCCGATACCATGGTCTTGTTTCCGGCATACAGATCAACTGCTTCCACCTTGCCTTTATAATGTACCAGTGCAATGGGATATACCAGTTGCTGTTGTTCGCCTGCTTTAAGTTGTGATTTTAAATTGATGGGATAAAGGCCCAATCCGGAAAGCGTATCGCCCCATTTTACATTTGTTCCTTCCATCACCTCATCAGGCGAGATGAAATTGTATTGCAATTTATTTCCGGCAATTTCTCTGAATTCCTGCAAGATCTCACCGGTACTATTGGCGAGTTTTTTAAAGGCACTGGGAAATTCTCCTTTCAAAAAAATATCAACCTGCACTGCATCATCCAGTTGGGTCAGTATTTTTTTACTGGGCGCTGAAAGTGTAAATCTTTTTTCATTGGTGAGATCGATACGGGCATGATAAAGCGATGCTGCCCAGTTGAGCAACAGCAGGAATACCAATGTGATCAAGACCCCGATCTTCCCTTTTCCTATTTTATTGATAACGCCCATTTATTTTTTATGCAGGTTTTTTACAGTGATCAGCAAGAATAAAAATATGATGCTGGAAAAATAAACCAGGTCGCGACTATCCAGCACACCCCTACTGATGCTGCGATAATGAAAATCGATACCCAGCATTTCAATATAATAATCGGCCCCACCCTGAAATACAGTTAGCTTGCTGATGGCGCTGAATCCAAAATAAATAAGTAAACAAGCCGCCGCACTCAGCAGGAATGCCACTACCGCATTATTGGTGAATCCACTGCAACAAAGTCCGATAGCCGCAAATACCGCAGCCAAAAAGAACAATCCAATATAAGATCCGGCTATTCCGCCGGTATCAATGCCACCCGAAGCACTCAGGCTTTTGATGCTGTATACATAAATGAAAGTAGGCAGGATCACGAAAAGCAATACGATCAGTACCGAAACATATTTGCCCAACACGATCTGCCAGCGGGTTAGTGGACTGGTACTTAAAATTTCGAAAGTGCCGGTTTTAAATTCTTCGGCCAGGGTGCGCATGGTGATGGCTGGAACCAGGAATAAGAGGACCCAGGGAGCCAGTTCAAAAAATTTATCCAGGGAGGCATATCCAAAATCAAATATGCTGCTGTCTTTCAGCACAAATAGAAATAGCCCATTGATCAGTAAGAACAATGCGATGGCAATATAACCACTCAGGTTACTGAAAAATTGTTGCAATTCCTTTTTACAAATGCTCCACATGATGCTAAAATATAATGCAATTTACTAATTTACAAGCTATTGGATTGTTATAATTCATTGGTTGTAAAAATACTTGGAATTCAATACCCACGACATTTTCGGGGGATATATTACTAAAAATCAGTGTTTTTTTTATGCCACGCAGCATTTTCAAAAAGCTGCTTGTCTACCTAAATGAACGGGATGCTGCTTGCAGCAATTTCTTCAAATGATTGAATTTTAGAATTTTTGAGCAATAGAAATATATTCCTTTTATATTTCTGATAAATTGACAAACAATTGCTCAACGCTTCACTTGCAATAAGTTGTTTACCAAAACCAACTGCTAAGCCCCCAAATTGGGGGCTTTTTTATGGAAATAAATCAGCCTTGCATCTCTGTCAAAAATATAATCATGACGAAAAAAATTATCCTAGGGGTTGCCATCTGTATGATGAGCAGTTCCTTGTTTGCGCAAACCAATAATAAGGTTGCGCCACCACCACCCGTTCAAAAATTGAAAACACCACCCCCACCGCCGCCGCCGCCACCGCCGCCGGAGATGGTACGATTCACCCCACCCAAGATCGTAAAAAACAAACCGGCTCGTCCACCAAAACCAGCTAAGCCACCTAGGCCACCCAAGCCGATGGTTAAAGAAGATATGGAACAGGAAAAGCAGTAACATAAAAAAAGCCCCCCGAGTTGGAGGGCTTTTTTAAAATATATTTTTCAATTTAAACAGCGAAGCTTTCACCACAACCGCAACTGCGACTGGCATTAGGATTATTGAAATAGAATCCTTTACCATTCAATCCGTCGCTGAATTCCAGTTCTGTGTTCACGAGGTATAAAAAACTTTTCAGGTCGGTCACGATCTTAATGCCTTTGTCTTCAAATACCTGGTCCATGGCCTTTACCTCATTATCAAAATCAAGTTTATAACTCAACCCGCTGCAGCCACCACCTACTACGCCTACACGCAGAAAAAAATTGGGGTCGTCGCCCACGCCGGCATCCTTCATCAGATTGATGACCTTGGATTTCGCTTTATCGCTAATGAATATGGAGTTATCAGTTGCTACCATAGTAATTTAAATATGCAAATTAATGAATTACGCTCTCCTCAAACTTGATGGCTTCCATGCCGTTCTTAACCCGGTAATCATTGATGGCGGCCTTGATGGCATCTTCAGCCAATACCGAGCAGTGAATTTTTACGGGTGGCAGGTTCAGTTCTTCCACGATATCCATATTGTCGATCTTCAATGCATCATCTACAGATTTTCCTTTCAGCCATTCGGTGGCGAGTGAAGAAGAAGCAATAGCAGAGCCGCATCCAAAGGTTTTGAATTTGGCATCGGTGATCATGCCGGTTGTTCCATCCACTTCAATCTGGAGACGCATCACATCACCACATTCAGGAGCACCCACCAATCCGGTACCCACGTTCTTTGAACTCTTGTCGAGTGTACCCACATTTTTTGGATGTTGGTAATGATCGATCACTTTATCAGAATAAGCCATAATAAAAAATTTAAATTGTATAGTTTCTGTTTATTGTCTCTAATTAATGTGCTGCCCATTCAATGGTGCTCAGGTCGATCCCCTCTTTATACATTTCCCATAACGGACTCATCTCACGCAGCTTCAATACCGTTTCACTGATGGCCTTAATAGTATAATCGATCTGCTCTTCTGTGGTAAATCTTCCCAATCCAAAACGCAGGGAAGAATGTGCCAGGTCGTCGCCCAATCCCAGTGCCTTCAACACATAGCTGGGTTCCAGCGAAGCTGAGGTACAGGCCGATCCGCTACTGAGAGCAATATTTTTATTGAAGCCCATCAGCAATCCTTCTCCTTCCACATGTTTAAAAGATATATTGGCTACATGCGGCAGGCGATGTTCGCGACTACCATTTACATAAGCCTCTTCCAGTTTCAGTAATTCCGTTTCCAGTTTATCGCGTAAGATCGAAATGCGTTTGGTATCGGCTTCCATTTCCAGTTGACATAATTCACAAGCTTTACCAAATCCAACGATACCGGGAACATTCAGGGTTCCGCTGCGCATGCCACGTTCGTGTCCGCCACCGTCCATCTGTGCAGTTACTTTTACCCTTGGATTTTTACGACGCACATATAAAGCACCCACACCTTTGGGTCCGTACATTTTATGAGCAGTGAATGCCATCAGGTCGATCCCGTCCTTATTTACATCCACCGGAATTTTTCCTACCGCCTGTGTTCCATCGGTGAATACCAGCACCCCATGTTTGCGGGCAATGGCACTGATCTCTTTGATAGGCATTACCGTACCGATCTCATTATTGGCATACATGATGGCAATAAGGATGGTAGTAGGTTTGATGGCGGCTTCAAGTGCTTCCAGATCGATCAGGCCATCAGGCTTAACCGTTAGGTAGGTCACTTCTCCACCAATCTTTTCAATATGTTTACAGGTATCCAGTACGGCTTTATGTTCGGTAGTAGCGGTAATGATATGGTTGCCCTTGCTGGCATACATTTCATACACCCCTTTGATGGCCAGGTTATCGGCCTCGGTGGCACCGGAAGTAAAAATGATCTCTTTTGGATCGGCACCGATCAGTTTGGCTACCTGCTCACGGGCATAATCAATGGCTTCTTCCGCTTCCCAGCCAAATGGATGGTTACGACTGGCCGCATTTCCAAAATGTTCCAGAAAATATGGGGTCATGGTCTCCAAAACACGGGGGTCCATGGGAGTAGTAGCGTTATTATCGAGGTAAATGGGCAATTTCAACATAAAATCCTATTGTTTAGTTTCTGTCTTAATAAACACAAAATTATGGCAAAAGGTTCTACTTTAGCTGCCAAATGAAGACTTTGCCATTCATTTTACCTATTTCGTAAATGGGCCTTATTAAATAATTTTTTTATGCTTTCTCCCGAACATATCGGCATTGCCGTTAAAAACCTCGAGATATCGATACCCTTGTTCGAAAAATTGCTGAACAGCACCTGCTATAAAACTGAGCAGGTAAACTCCGAAAAGGTGAATACCGCTTTCTTTTTAAAGGATAATACCAAGATAGAGCTGCTCGAAAGCTCCGACCCGGATGGGGTGATCGCCAAATTCATTGAAAAGAAAGGCGAAGGGTTGCATCATATCGCTTTTGAAGTGGCCGATATTGAAGCAGAAATGGCACGCCTGAAAAATGAAGGATTTATTTTGCTGCAGGAAACCCCAAAAGCCGGGGCCGATAATAAACTGGTTTGCTTTCTGCATCCCAAAAGCACTAATGGAATATTGATAGAGCTATGCATGACCATTAAATAATTAAGTACCCAGACTGTTCTAACTTAAAAACGGATTCTCTCTTTTCTCTTCCCCGATGGTTGTGCGCTCACCATGACCGCTATACACTACGGTTTCATCGGGCAATACAAATAGTTTTTCGCGGATGCTCCTGATCAGCTGACCATGATTGCCACCGGGCAGGTCGGTACGGCCAATGCTTCTGTTGAACAACACATCGCCACTGATCATAAATTGCTGACGGGCGCAATAAAAGCAAACATGTCCGGGAGAATGGCCCGGAGCAAAAATGACCTCTAGTTGGTCATCGCCCAAACTGATCATATCGCCTTCTTTCAAATAATTGAATTCGCCGGCATAATTATCGAATGGCATATTGTACATAAGTCCGCTCGTGGGTGCAAAATCCAGCACGGCTTTTTCGGTAGCGTGTATCCGCAGCGCTAGCCCATAGGTATCGGCCACCCATTTGTTGCCGAACACATGATCCAGGTGACAATGCGTATTGAGCAGCATTTGCGGGGTTAAACCACTCTCTGTAATATAGGCCCGAAGGGTTTCTTTTTCCTCATCGAAATAGCATCCCGGATCAATAATGGCGCATTGCTTCAACTCATTGGAAAGGATATAGGTATTTTCCTGGATCGGACTGAATACAAAGCTTTTAATTTTTAACATTACAGGGGGTTAAATTGTTTTTAATGATTAAACCGAATAAAGTAATTTTAATACTCAATATCAATTCACCAGTATGGCAAAGTTCAGCAGAATATCTCTAATTTCCTGTTTCCTTTTGGCGGGTGCATATTTTGCGGTGGCCCAGGTAAACAGTGTTGAATTTGGAAAGAACCGGGTTCAATATAAAAAATTCAAATGGAGTTATTACCAGACCAAGAATTTCAACGTTTATTTTTATAAGAACGGACAGGAACTGGCAAAGTATATTGCCCAAAGTGCTGAGAAGGAATTACCACAGATCGAAGCCGCGGCTGAGTATAGTTTGCAACGCCGTGCCAATATCGTGTTGTACAATGAATATGCCGATATGATGCAAAGCAATATCGGATTGGGAATGGACTGGCAGAACACCAGTGGCATCACCAAACTGGTGAATAATAAAATGGTGGTGTATTTTGATGCTGATCATCAGAAGATGCGGCACCAGATCAGGGCGGGCATCGCCGAGATCATCACAGAGAACCGACTCTTTGGCGATGATATTGGAGAGTTTGCCGGCAACCAGGCATTACTCGATCTTCCCAAATGGCTTACCGACGGATATGTTTCTTATCTCGCAGAGAACTGGAGTACAGAACGCGATGATGAAATGAAAAGCGAGATCCTCAGCAATAACTACAAAAACTTTTACAAGTTCGCCTTTACCCGGCCCGATATCGCCGGCCATGCATTCTGGTACTATATTGAAGAAAAATATAAAAAAGAGAATGTAACCTATCTGCTCTACTTAGCAACTGTTTACAAGAATATGAACAAGGCTTGTATGCAGGTTTGTAAAAAGAAATTCAAGGAAGTACTGGCCGATTTCATGGAATACACCGATGATAAATATTCGAAAGACATCAGCAAAAGAAAACCATATCCCAAAGGAAGTTTTGTGGATGCATTCGATATCAACAACCATCAGGATTATTTCAGGTTCAATGTGAACCCCAATAAAAAGAACAACTCCTATGTGGTTACCCAATACAAAAAAGGAGTGGTGCGGGTGATATACAATGATGAAGATGTGAACAAGACCCTGCTGAGATATGGTGTTCGCGGGTATAAGAATGAGATCAATCCTAACTACCCGCTGATGGCCTGGGATCCAAAAGGAACAAGGATCACGGTGATTTATTCAGAAGAAGGCAGACTGAAATTGTTTGTTTACGATATCGTTACGCGAATAAAACAGTACAAGATCGACCTTACCGATAAATTGGATCAGGTACAGGATGTGAAATACCTGCTCAACAGCAATACCCTATTGTTGAGTGCCGTTAAGAACGGACATACTGATATTTATAGTTTCGAAATTCAGCAAGAGAAACTGAAGCAGATCACCAATGATGTGTACGATGATCTCGATGCTTCGTTTGTAGCCTTCCCCAATAAAACAGGAATCATATTTGCGAGCAACCGGCCGGATCCGGCAACCAAGGGTGGCGATACTTCATTGCCCAGCAATAACCATTACAATATTTTCCTGATCACCAATTTTGGCGATAAACCCGAATTGAATCAGATCACACAATTATCGCATCTCACCTATGGCAATGCAAGGTATCCGATGCAATACAATGCCAATCATTTCACTTTTGTAAGTGATGAGAATGGTATCGGCAATCGTTATGCCGGATTCTTCACTACCAAAAAAGCAGGACTTGATACGTTGGTCTTGATCAATGAGGAAATATTCAGAAACCCTTCTGCCAAAGAAGTTGATAGCTTGTTAAAAGTTTACAAGAAAACTGATGTGGATTCTATTGCGGTTGTTTCCGTTTCAGAAGACTCAGCCTATACCTTCCCACTGACGAATTATGAAAGCACGCTGGGTGAGACCAGGATCGCAGGCGACAACAACCAGGTAAGTGAAGTAACCCGTCAAAGTGACGAGAAGGATCTGTACAAACTCACCATCGATGAGAATACTTTGCGCCGCAGGAATGTAACTGCTCAGCCCACTGAGTATATGAAGAAGATCATGGCCGAGTATAAGAATCAGTGGAGACTTGATAGCATGAAGGTTATTCCCAACCAACAGGATACGGCAAAAAAACTGGAAGATGTTTTTCAATCTGAATTTGCCAATGAGAAAAAAGATAGCGGAAAAAATATACAACCTGTTGTGATGGGTAACAGTGATGTAGATGATGTTTTAAAAACAGCGAAACTATATCCCTATAAACCACCAAAATTTTATGTAGAAAATGTGGCCGCAGCTTTTAATAATTCAGTATTGATAAACCGTTATCAACCTTATGGTGGTGGCGGTGGGCCTATCCAGTTAAATTCGGGTACGCCTTTGAGTGGACTGGTAAGATTGGGCACTTCCGAATTGATGGAAGATGTGAAGATCACGGGAGGATATAAGATCTCTACCAATCTGAAAGACAACGAATGGTTGATCAGTTACCAGAATTATAGAAGAAGGATCGACTGGGGCGTTACGTATTATCGCAATGTGCAGCAGGCCAGTGATCAATTTGGTAATTTCGTTGGTCGTTTCTATACCAATTTATATCAGGCCAATATTGCCTATCCGTTCGACAGGAACAGAAGTATTCGATTCAGTACCGGAGTAAGGTCGGATCGTTTTGTGTATGCTGCACTGGATCCTCAGTTCCTGGCACAGCCTGATGAACAAACTATCTATTCAACTTCAAGACTTGAATACGTGTATGACAATTCGCTTAATCCCACGATGAATATCTGGAATGGCTTAAGGTATAAAGCGTATATCGACTGGAACAGGCAGGTAAATAAAATTGCATTTGCCGATGGTCCAAATACTTTCAACCTGGGCTTTGATGCACGATATTATTATCCGATCTACCGCAACTTTATCTGGGCCGGAAGAGTAGCCGGTGATTTCAGTTGGGGCAATCAAAAAATGATCTACTACCTCGGTGGTGTAGATGGTTGGCTGATGCTGGGCAACAATACCAAAAAGAATGGTGCCGACCGGTACTTCAATACCAATAACCCTCCAGCTAATGATCAGGAATATGCTTTCCAAAGTCTTACTGTTAATATGCGGGGCTTTATACAAAATGTGGCCAATGGAAATAATGCAGTAGTGATCAACAGTGAATTCCGTTTACCGGTGTTCACTACCCTGTTCAGCAATCCCATCAACAATGCTTTTATCCGGAATTTCCAGATCATTCAGTTCGTTGATTTTGGGACCGCCTGGAACGGAGGCTACAATAAGATCCAACGACCCAGTGTAAATTATATCAATGACGATGGCACCGTAAGGATCAAGATCAAGGCCGGTGGCGTGGGTCCTTTTGCCGGCGGATATGGCTTTGGTGCCCGCAGTACTTTACTGGGTTATTTTGTAAAGTTTGATGCAGGCTGGCCCATGAGTGGTTTCTTTAAAGGGAAACCGATCCTTTATTTTGCATTAGGACTTGATTTTTAACCGGCTGTTTTTTCGGCTACCCATTTCCACCAGAAAAGGGTACAACTGCCATAAACAAACAGCTGATAAAACATATCGGATACGGAATGGGCTTGCCGATTGGTGGCGATCACAATCGGGATCATGAATACCAGGGCCAGTAAACTGATCAGGAATCCCATCGAATGAATGGGCATATAACCCAAACTTGTTTTTTTAAACCAGATTTTTTTCATCGTTGTAATTTTACATAAACTAATTATATAAAAACTCAATGCGGATGATCAACCCAATCATTAGCATGCGTCAATTTTTTGAATCAATGATTGGGTAGGTTCCTGCAGGAGTTCAAACCAATTCCACTCTGATATGGGAATGGCTCTCTTACCCCGTTTATACGCTACACCAAAAATTTTCCAGTACTCGGGCATTGTAATAAAACCATAAACAACAGTGGCCAGCACCGGAAAGGAAATATGCCTGTTGCCCAGCATAAAACATTGCAAACAAACTTCACCCTCACCAGTAGTATCATATTGCAGCAATACGTGCTTGATATCATGTTTGGCATAATAGGGCAATAACAAAAGCTCCCGCTGCTGAAGAAAAATCGCCATATCATAACCCAGCGTGCCAGGCGCAAAGCGCAACAAACTTTCAAGCGTATAAGGAAAGCATTCCGGTTTACGAATCAGTTTTAGTAAGGGTAATGCCAGCCGATGCGTTAAAAAAACCAGCAGTTGTGCACGCCATTGAATAAGTTGTTTTTTCATATTTACAAAGTGCTTTGTTTTTCAAAGTGAAATGACAAAAAAATTATTTTACCGCCCCGATCATTTTTTCAAGGGCCTCTAAATGTTGTTTAAAAGCCTTCTCTCCTGTTTTGGTAATGGAATAGGTGGTATTGGTCTTGCGCCCGATAAAACCCTTTTGAAATTTGATATAGGCTGCTTCATCAAGTGTTTTCAGGTGACTGGCCAGGTTGCCATCGGTGATATCCAGCAGTTCTTTCAGCTCATTGAAATTAACGCTGCTGTTCACCACCAGGGCACTCATGATGCCCAGCCGGATACGGCTGTCGAAAATTTTATTCAGGTGTTCAATGGGATTTTTCATGCTCAACGGATAATTTATTTTCTTTCATATTTCCACCACATCATGATGCCGTAAACAATATGCAATATACCAAAACCCATTGCCCAGCATTGTAAACCATAACCGATATACCATAAATTGAATAGGCCCAGCACCAGCATACCATAGCCCAGGTAACGCACTTCACTCAAGGTGTATTTGCTCGCATTCACTAAGGCCAAGCCGTAAAACAATAAACATCCGGGAGGTACCAACTGGTATTCGCCCAATTGCATCATGCGAATCAGAAATGCCGCTCCAACAGCGATCGGGATCATCGTGTTCCAAAACAAGCGCATGGTAGTAGCCCCCCAAATGGGTGTTCCATTTTTTTTGCTGCGCAGATAAGTAAAGAAAAATGCCAGCACAAAGGCCGCCAGAAAAGTGAGTGTGGCGATCCAGAACAGATCGTTGATCAGGTTACCTCCCGCACTGCCCAGCAATCGGCTCAGATCGCAATCGCCTTTTACCCAGCAATTGATCTTCTCGCTGGCAAACCAGGCACCCACCAGGGCGCAGATGCCGGCGGCAATGCCACTTAAACCACTCAGACTAATAAACCTGCTGCTGCGCTCCATCATGGTTTTGATGTGCTGCAGATCATTGATGGATTGTTGTTCGGTCGTCATAAAAAAGCACTTTGTAATACAAAGTAAATACTTGCCGGTGACTTATCAAAATTATTTTTTAGTACTCATCATGAAAAAATTCGGGCAGATACATCCGTTGCAACCCTTGAACAAAACCCGCTCAAATTTGTTATTCTCACAGGCGATTGGTGTACAATACCCCACCCTTTGCATTCATGCGTATAACCATTATCTTTATTCCACATCCAAACACCCAATCAATACCGTAACTCCATCATGAAAAAATACCTCCTCATTCCGGGCTTTCTGCTCTTGTTCTTTGTTTCGCTTGCACAAGCCCCCATCGATCCGGCATCCATCGATATCGTAAGAGATTCTTTTGGCGTACCGCATATTTTTGCCAAAACAGATGCGCAGGTTGCCTACGGACTGTCATGGGCCGAATCAGAAGATGATTTTAATAGTTTGCAGGAAGTGCTGCTACCGGTAAAAGGACTAATGGCCAGCGTACAGGGAAAAAAAGGAGCCGCCGGAGATTATGCATTCGCCCTGTTTCGCTGTAAAGAAATCACCGAAGAAAAATGGAATACCCTTAGCCCTGATTTCCTGAAACTGGCCGATGGTTATGTACAAGGTCTCAATGCTTATGCCGCCCAACACCCTTCAGAGATCATGCATAAAAAGATCTTCCCGGTTACCATAAAAGAATATGTTTCTGCCGGAGTATTTGCGCTCACTATTTTCAACGGTGCCGATCAGGCCCTGATGCGCATCTTCACCAACAGTGAATGGGAAGCGCCCGAACTCAATAAGAAAGGCAGTAATTCATTCGCCGTAAATGCTGCTAAAACCACCAGCGGAGAAGCATTTCTGCTCATCAATGCCCACCAACCCAATACCGGTCCGCAGGCATTTTACGAAGCCCATCTCTGCAGCGAAGAAGGACTCAACATCATTGGAGGTTTACTGGCAGGCGGGCCCTGCATACTCCACGGCGTAAACGAAAATCTGGGTTGGGCACATACCGTAAATTTCTGCGACAGGATGGATGAATTTCAACTGGAGATGAATCCCAACGACCCCTTACAATATAAATTCGACGGACAATGGGTTAACCTGGAAGTAAAGACCATCAAGCTGAAAATAAAAGGCATCCCCATACAGATCAAAAGAAAATTATACTGGAGTAAGTACGGAGCTACCATGAAGAACAAACAAGGTTTCTTCTCTATGCGACTGGGCGCCAATATGCGTATCGGTGTGCTTGATCAGTGGTACCAAATGAATAAGGCGCGCAATTTTTCTGAATTCTATGCTGCCCTGAGTAAACAGGAGCTTAGCATGTTCAATATCATGTATGCCGACAAATACGATAATATTTTTTATATCGACAATGCCCTGATGCCTATCCGCGACAGTTCATCGGCCTACAACTGGAAAAAGACCGTGCCCGGTAATACTTCTAAAACCCTTTGGACCGAATTCAGAAATATTAAAAGCTTACCACAATACCTGAATCCCAAAAGCGGATTCCTGTTCAATACCAACCACTCCCCCTTCTTGGCCACTGGAGCAGCCGATAACCTGGATGCCAGCCAGTTTGCAAAGACCGATGGCTGGGAACAATACCAGCTCAACCGAAGTGTACGATTCCTTGAACTGTTCCCGCAAAATGAAAAGATCAGTTATGAAAAATTCAAGGCCATAAAATTCGATAGGCAATTACCCACGCACCTGCAATACCTATACAAATTAGACAGCATGTTCTTGCTGAATCCCAACAGCTACCCGGAACTATCAACCCTCATCAATAATTTTCGGAACTGGAACAAACGCGGTGATACAGACAGCAAGGGTGCTGCCATCTTTTTACTGACCTATGAATACCTGAAAAAAAAGCTACTCGGTCAACCACCCCGATTCATCAGCACTGCCGAAGCGCTGGAAACATTTAGTTACGTGAACGCATACATGAAAACTAATTTTGGCAGCAATGAGATCAGCTTAGGCGATCTGCAAAAACTGGTACGGGGCGATAAAGAATGGCCATTGGCCGGATTCCCTGATCTGCTTTCACCACAATGGACCGAAAAATATAAGGATGGTAAGCTGAAATCCGTCGGCGGCGACGGGCTGGTCATCTTTGCAAGATTTGCAAAAACAGGTTTGCCAC
>CAIRHQ010000180.1 GCA_903878475.1 uncultured Bacteroidota bacterium
AATAATGCCTAATGCGGGAGGAAATATTAGCTCCTCCCGCAGAAGGAACTCCCTGCTGGCCTTGTTATTGCTTGGTCAATCGGATCTGGTAATGGCACAACAACGATCAATTGCTGTTCAACCAAAACCTGAAGTGATATCAAGGGCGCTATGTTGTACAAGGCCTGGAGTTAAGATCAAAACACCTATGCCTAAGATCTTGTTTAATGATCTTGTTATAAGCGCAGAAAAAAAAATGGAAACAGCTCGTGATGGAATTGTTTTGCAGAATAAGAATAGAGTTGACCTGGTAAATCGACAGGCTCCTGATAATTCTTGTAGAATATATTTCAGATGTTGCCGCTTGCTTACTAATAATAATTTGCCTTTATTAGTTGTTGATGGAGCAGTTCAAGAAATCTCTTACTTCGATAGTTATAAAATTAGCCAAATTGATACAGTATGGGTAATGACAGGCTGTAGGGTATCAGGAATGGTTATATGTGAACCTATAAAAGATGTTATCATAATAAGTACAAAAAGATCTAAGAATAATAAGACATTGATATTAGAAAAAGATAGGTTACTAAATAATAAAATAATTGGAGAAACTATTGTTCAGGCTAAGCCAACTTTATCCATCTATCCCAATCCTGTGCTACGTGGACAAACATGCAAAATCTCAGTAACCAACGCCGCGGGCATGCTTTTGAATATTGCGGTGCTCGATCAAAGCGGAAGGGTCATGCTGCAAAAGGAATCCAGTGCAATGGGGAAGGAGGGGCCAATGAGTCTCATGATCAGTACAGGATGGCCAGCAGGCATGTACCATGTTCGCGTGTTTTCAAATGATCAAAATCAAAAAACAAATTTTCAATTAGCGAGTAGTTTCATAGTTCAATAGTAATGGTTCTATTACCGGTCATGATGTCTGCCTCACGATAGTTTTTATACAGGAGCATCTGGCCGGTTTTTTTATTTGAATGCCGGATGAAATTGTTGCAGGGTATCGCGCAGAAATTCGCGGTTCAAATGTGTGTAGATCTCCGTGGTGGTGATGCTTTCATGTCCCAGCATTTCCTGCACGGCACGCAGGTCGGCACCGCCTTCTACCAGGTGTGTAGCAAAAGAATGGCGGAAGGTATGTGGCGATATATTCTTGTTGATATCGGCTTTTTTTGCCAGTGCTTGAATGATGAGGAAGATCATCACACGGGAGAGTTGGCTGCCCCGGTTGTTGAGGAATAAAAAATCTTCTTGTCCGGGTTTGATGGCCACATGCACCCTGATATCATTCCGGTAAATGGTAATATATTTAATGGCATCGCTGCCAATGGGTACCAGGCGTTCCTTATTGCCTTTTCCAATGATCCGGATGAACCCGATATCGAGATATAGACAGCTCAATCGGAGGTTAACGAGCTCGCTTACACGCAGTCCGCAACTGTATAAAGTTTCCAGTATAGCTTTATTGCGCCCGCCTTCTGGCTTGCTCAGGTCGATGCAGGAGATCATCTTTTCGATCTCATCAAAGCCCAGTATATCGGGTAATGTCCTTTTTTGCTTGGGGGCTTCCAGCAATACGGTAGGGTCATTTGTGCTGATCTGTTCCAGTAAACAATATTGGTAAAAACTTCTGAGTCCGGATATGATGCGCGATTGTGAAGCGGCGGTCATGCCCAGTCCATGTATCCATTGAACAAATTGTTCCAGATCGGCCAACTCCAGTTCCTGTGGGGTTTTCAGCAGATCATGCGCTTGCAGGTATTGCGTAAGTTTATCGATATCGCGCAGGTAGGCCATCACCGAATTATCGGCGAGTGATTTCTCTAATTGCAACCAGGCTTTGAAGCCATTTTTATATACTTCCCACACAGCGGCTCATATTTTAAAAATTAAGATTGATGGTTGGAATCAATTAAACATTATTTTCGCTGCTTAAAATTCGTTAATAGTTATCAATATTCCATATGCAGGCAGTAAATCTTCGTTCGTTCAAACAGAAAGTAAGGCATAATAAAAAACGGATGAAACGTTTTTTAACCAAAATAGAAAAGAAAACACCACGAGGAATAGATGCTATTACCATATCATTGGAAAAAGAAGTATGGAAAGAAGTGGATTGTCTTACTTGTGCCAATTGCTGCAAGACCATGACGCCCACCTATACAAAAGCCGATATCAAAAGGATCGCGGCGCATTTCAAGCAAACGCCACAGGAGTTCAGTGATAAATGGTTGGTATATGAAAAAAAGGATAAGGATTGGCAGAATAAGAAACAACCTTGCCAGTTCCTGAACCTGAAAGACAATAAATGTTCGATCTACGAAATCCGCCCGGCAGATTGCTCCGGCTTCCCGCATCTTCCCAAGAAAAAGATGGTAGACTATATGCATGTGCACAAGCAGAATATTGAGTACTGCCCGGCTACTTATAAGCTGGTGGAGAAACTGGAGGCGGCCTTAGAAGGCAACGTTTAAAACGTTTAAGGGTTTAAGTCGTTTAAGGGTGGGGGAAGAGGGTTTAAGGTTTAAAGTTTAAGGTTTAAGGTTGGTTGAAAAGTTTAAGTGATTCCGTTGTGTATAGAGAGAACCTTTTTTAATGAACCTCCAACCTCCAACCTC
>CAIRHQ010000181.1 GCA_903878475.1 uncultured Bacteroidota bacterium
ATTGGTAAAGCCCTGAGCCAGGTGGATCTTACTATCTCGGCCGCGGTACTGTCCGTCGATATCCATATTGATATTGGGTACAACCATCGTGTGGTATAAGGCTGTATAAAAAATATGCAGCTTCGAGAGGCTATCAGACTTAACTTCTATTTTACCCAATTCCTGATTCCAGATTTTAGTAGCATCGTTCTTTACTTTCGCAAAATCCCATCCGGGCAATTCTGCTTTAAGGTTTTTTTCGGCACCCTCTGCATTTACCGCAGATAAAGCCACTTTAGCCATCACGATCTTACTGTTGAATCGGAAAAAAGATTTTACATTTTTTCCGCTTTTTTCCTTTTCCTTTCCAATGAGCTTGTCATCTAACCAGATGCCATAATCAGCAAAAGGAACTGAAAATTCGATCACAAAATAAACATACTGGTCATTGGCCCATGCCTTGCTTCGTCTTAATCCTGATATTGTATGATCATTGATGATCTTAATAGATGATTCGATCACTTCATCACGATGTTTCAGATCTAGGATCACCAGGGCATTTTCTGCAGAGGCAAAACTGTATTTATGAAAACCTACGCGATAGGTTGCTGTTAATTCAGCCAGGATATTTTCATCATCGAGCTTTACGGAATAATAACCCGGACTGGCTTTTTCATGGGCATGTTGAAATTTACTTCCGTAAACTTTATTGTCGGGCGAAGGCGTTCCCTGCATGGGCATTAGTAAAATATCGCCATAGTCGCTGCAACCTGTACCACTCAAATGCGTATGCGAGAAACCGAAAATAAAATTATCGCTGTAATGGTATCCGCCGCAACCATCCCATCCATCCATTCGGGTATCGGGACTCAGTTGTACCATCCCATGCGGCAGTACCGCCCCTGGATAAGTATGTCCATGACCACCGGTACCGATTATGGGATTTACATATTGAGTAAAATTTTTCTGGGCACTGGTATTCAGGGCTTGGCCCATGATGTACACAGTGAAGCATGCAATCGAGAGTATTTTTTTCACAGCAAACATTTTGCACAAGATAAAACTTTATAAAAGTAGCAGCAATAAAAAAGCTCCGCAAGCGGAGCTGTATAAATCATATAAAATAAAATCATTAGAATGGAAGGTCGTCAGCACCTTCGGCAGTTCCGGCAGGAGCCGAAATGGCCACAGGCCCTTTGCTGATACCGGCGTTGCTTACATTACCTGCATTGGAACCAGAACCCTCAGGGCTATTGCCCCCAAGCAATTGTACCGTTTGAACCCGCATGCGCAATGTAGAAGACACTTGTCCTTCTTTATTGGTATAAGCATCTGCTTCCGGTGATCCTTCTGCATATACCGTTCTGCCTTTTGTGAGGTACTGGGCTACAGCTGTCCTGTCTGTCCAGTAAGCACATTCCACCCAGGTGGTGCGCTCTTTTTGGTTGCCCTGTGCATCTTTGAAGCGCTCGGTATGCGCTACACTGAAATTGATCACATTTTTTCCATTCACTTCTTTCACGATACAATCTTTTCCAAGATTGCCGATGATCTGTAACTTAATCATAACTGTTTGTTTTTAGTGTTTATTAATCGATGTATCTGAGTTGCTAAAGTTATGAATTTATGAACACAATCGCTAATCCCAAATGGCGGCCCTTGGGGCCTTTAGGGTGCGAAGATAATCCAGTAGCTGCCCGGCATGTACTGATTCATGATAGGCCATTATCAATAAAAAATCGCCCAGTTTCCGGTTCTGTTTTTTCTCCTTCCGGATAATGCGTACTTCCTCCAGTTCTTTCAAAGAAAAGCTGTTCACCATCTTCAGGAATTTCTCGCGATAAGGCTGTGCATTTTTTAGTTCCTCATCAATAGAACCATAAGGATTACCGGTTAGGGGGCATTGATAGCTTCCCATTTCTCCCCGATGCAATACCAGATGATGATAGATATTTTCTGACTCCAATACATGCCGTATCATCTGGATACAATTCATCGCAGCCGGATCGGGTTTCCAGAACAAATGTTCTTCAGAAATATTCATCCAGATCTTTATACTTCTGCGGCGAACCTCTTCAAAATTCAATATCAATAACTCTTTTGTGTTCATAGTAATTCCTGCCTTGAAACAAGGTCATTTTTGCCGCTTGAGTTGCCGGTCCTTTAAAACCAGTGCTTCCAGATGGGGATGATTAATTCATTTTCTTCTTTAATGTACTCACCTGACTTTGCAGATTATTGACCATACTGGCCAGTGAGTTCACATCCCAGCGTTGCTGCTGGCTGATCTTACTGATCACCATCTGCGCCTGCCAGAGTTCCATTACATCCTCGGCATTGATCTGATAAGGCTGAAACTGAGGATTATCGCTGATCAGCGTCAATTTATTTTTACTGCGGTTATTCTTTTCCACGCGCTTGTATACGATCCCTTCATTTCGGCTGACCACTATATACGCCTGATTATTTTTAATATCGGAGGTGTTCTCAATTTTCTCCCCCACGATGATGCTGCCACTGGGTGTAGGCAGCATGCTATCCCCAATGATCTCGAATGCCCGGTAATTTCCACCGGCGAGCATGGGAAGCGTGAACGTATTGAGCTCATCGATGAACTCACTGTCGGCATAGCTGGCCAGATAACCCGCCGCTGCTTTCACCGGCACAAAATGAATCAGGTTCCTTTCGGCACTCATCATTTTTTGTTGCCTTCGCTTGGCCATATAATTATCTGAGCTGATGCTCAGATCCTTGAGCAGGAGTTCATCCAGACTCAATTTAAATATATCGGCAATGATCTCCAGCACTTCCAGCCTGGGGTCTGCACGTTCTTCTTCATAGGCTCCGATCAAAGAACGTTTGATACCGAGTTTATTGGCAAATTCTTCCTGCGTCCACCCGCGGAGCTTGCGCAGATATTTGAGGTTTTGTCCGGCTACTGACATGGTACAACTAATTTGATTAGCACAAATATACTAATTTTTTTAGTTTCTCCAAATTTATTTTTTTTCCCTTATAAAACTTCCCTTTCGGCCAGATATCGGGTTTTTTAAACGAAAACCCACCGGCCTTACCAGCATACGGGCAGTTCCCTTATTTTTGCAACAAACTACAAACTATGAACTATACTTTAGTCATTCACTCCATATTACGCTGGGCCGTTTTATTATTCGGGCTCTGGACCGTAATCAATGCCCTGTCGGGTGTTTTTTCAAAAACAAAATATACCAATAGCGACAATAGAACCAACCTGTTCTTTATGATCAGTTGTGATATTCAATTGTTACTCGGACTGGTACTTTATTTTAACGGCAGTTGGTTCAACCTGCTTAAAGCCAATGCTAAAGAAGTGATGAAAGATGGCGCAAACCGGTTCTTTGCTGTAGAACATATCAGCATGATGATCATCGCCTGGCTGCTGGTGCACCTGGGAAGAAGTATGGTTAAGCGCGCAGATACCGATGCCCAGAAACATAAAAAAAGCCTGATCTGGTTCGGTATTGCCCTGGTCCTGATCCTGGCTATGATCCCCTGGCCTTTCCGCCAGATAGGCATTTCAAGAGCACTGTTTCCTCAATTTTAATTAAGCGTTTTAATCGTACATGGCAACCAAGAAGAAAGAAGAACCCGTAATATTGATCACCAATGACGACGGAATAACGGCACCGGGCATACGCAGTTTAGTAGAAGCTGCCCGTCCACTCGGTAAAGTAGTGGTAGTAGCCCCGGATAAACCACAAAGCGGTATGGGACATGCCATCACCATTGGTACCCCGCTGCGCATGAACAAAGTGGAAATATTTGAGGGTATTGAAGCCTGGCAAACATCGGGCACCCCGGTGGATTGCGTAAAGCTGGCGGTTGACAAGATACTTCACCGCAAACCCGATATCTGCCTGAGCGGCATCAACCATGGCGCCAACCATTCTATTAATGTGATCTATAGCGGCACTATGAGTGCGGCCATGGAAGCCTCTATTGAAAGTATTCCCAGTATTGGATTCTCATTGCTCGACTACCGCTATGAAGCCGATTTCAGCGCCGCCATATTTTATGCCAACAAGATCATTAAGATGGTATTGGCCAATAAATTCGACAAACACCTGTTGTTGAATGTGAACGTCCCTGCTGTTCCCAAAAATGAGATCAAGGGTATCCGCATCTGCAAACAGGCCTATGCCAAATACAAAGAAGAATTCGATGAACGCAAAGATCCCCAGGGTAAAAAATATTACTGGCTAACGGGAGAATTCATCAACTTTGATAAAGATAAGGATACCGATGTGTGGGCACTTCAGCATAATTATGTGAGTGTGGTACCGGTGCAGTTCGACCTGACCAATTATGCATTAAAAAAACAACTGGAAAAAAAGAACCCCTTCAAATGATATTCAAAAAAGATAATTTTCTAATGGGATGTATCCTCGGCTTTATTGGCCCCATGATCGGCATCCTCATTTTCAAGTTTGTAAAATTCAGCATCTTCTCTTTTAAAGAAGTGATCCAGTTCATGTATGTTGAACCGGGGCACCGTACATTCAGTGTTGCCCTCAGTTTGGCCCTGCTGGTAAATGCCGTGCTGTTCACGCTCTACATCAATGCCCGCAAAGACAGTACAGCCAAAGGGATCTTCGCACTTACCTGTGCCTATGGCCTGCTGGTGCTCTGCATCAAAACATTCAGTTAATCACAGTCTGGCAGATCAGTGAAGCGATCCTATTTAATCACATCAGGCTTCAGCATTAATACCCTACAATCCTGTAAATTGCAAGAGCAATCAATAACCCATGCGCTATTATATCATTGCCGGAGAAGCCAGTGGTGACCTGCACGGCAGTAACCTGATCAAAGAGATCTATAAGAACGATCCCGCAGCGAGTATACGTTGCTGGGGTGGCGATAAAATGCAAGCCGCCGGCGCAACCCTTGTTAAGCATTACCGCGAACTGGCCTTCATGGGATTCACAGAAGTACTCAAGAACCTGGGCACCATTTTTAAAAATCTGGCTTTTTGTAAGGAAGATATCAAGGCCTTCCAACCCGATACCATGATCCTGATCGATTACCCTGGCTTTAACCTCCGGATCGCAAAATGGGCAAAGGCCGAACATTTCAAGATCATTTATTATATCTCACCACAGGTATGGGCATGGAAAGAGAACAGGGTGAAGATGATGAAACAATGCATCGACAAGATGCTGGTGATACTTCCTTTTGAAAAAGATTATTATCAAACGAAATGGAACTGGACCGTTGACTATGTAGGACATCCCTTAGTGGAAGTAGTAGAAGATTATCAAGAAGCCTATCCATCCATCAACCAAGAAGCCCCTACCATTGCATTATTGCCCGGCAGCCGAAAACAGGAGATCCTGAAAAAACTTCCCATCATGCTGGAACAGGCAAAGCATTTTCCTGAATTTCAGTTTGTGGTGGCACAGGCGCCCGGACAGGAAGCTTCTTTTTATGAACCCATGCTGAAGCCTTATAGCAATGTATCGGCTGTTGCAAACCAAACCTATTCTCTTTTAATGCGATCCACTGCAGCCCTGGTCACCAGCGGCACCGCTACCCTGGAAACCGCTCTGTTTGGCGTGCCGGAAGTGATCTGCTATAAAGGCAATGCACTATCCTACCAACTGGCCAAAAGATTGATCAAGATCAAGTTCATCGGACTGGTAAACCTGATCATGGATAAAGAAGTGGTGAAAGAACTGATACAGGATGAACTGAATGAAAAAAATCTGACACACGAGTTGAAACAACTGCTCAGCAATCCGGAAAAACAAAAACAAATTTCTGAAGACTACTCAAAGTTGAAATCATTGTTAAGCCAGGGCGGACACGCCTCCGCCAATGCAGCAAAGATCATTGATGAATTTTTGACGGCTGGAAAATAATTGAGCTATTATATCTTCCATGATTTTACGGCCATCAGGATCTTCTCCTATACCCACCATTTAACTTTTCGGCTAAAAATTATGGCCTATATTTATACAAGAAAGACAGAAATAATAAACCCATACTATGACAAAAAGGTTCCTTTTGGCGGCCCTCGTGATCGCCTTGGCTGCCTGTTCCAATGGCCAGATAAAAAAATATACGATCAATAAATCCGATGCAGCATGGAAGCAGCAACTGAGTGCCGAACAATTTGACGTAACCCGCAAAAAAGGAACGGAAAGGGCCTATTCAGGAAAGTACTGGGACAATCATGCTGCCGGACAATACAATTGTATCTGCTGCGGTCAACCCTTATTCAGTTCTGATACCAAATTTGATAGCGGAACAGGATGGCCCAGCTTCTGGAAAGCACTGAACAAAAAAAACGTTGAAGAGATCACAGATAATAGTTTTGGTATGGTGCGCACAGAAGTGAATTGCAGCAGATGTGGCGCCCACCTGGGACATGTGTTCGATGATGGGCCAAAACCTACGGGGCTAAGGTATTGTATGAATTCTGCCAGTTTGGTTTTTGTTGCGGGGAAGTAGTTTAAGGTTTAAAGTTTAAGGTTTAAAGTTCATTATAATTGAAGGATTTTACTGTTAACGAAATTCCCTAAACTTCTAAACTC
Source organism: uncultured Bacteroidota bacterium (assembly GCA_903878475.1). Lineage (GTDB taxonomy): Bacteria > Bacteroidota > Bacteroidia > Chitinophagales > Chitinophagaceae > Ferruginibacter. The sequence goes on from CAIRHQ010000181.1 coordinate 6,555, forward strand.
TTAAACCCACCTTAAACTTTAAACTTTAAACCTTAAACGACTTAGACCCTTAAACCCTTAAACCCTTAAACGTAAAACCGAAAGTGCAGCAAAGAACGATCATAAAAAAACACCCCCTGGCCATTCGTTGGTTTCACTGGATCAATTTTCCGGTGCTGGCCATTATGATCTGGAGCGGATTGCTGATCTATTGGGCCAATGATATTTACAGATTAGGCTGGGGAGATAAAACCCTGTTGAAATTCTTTGATGCCCCGTTTTATAATACCCTGAATATCCCCTACCGGCTGGCAGAGGGCATGAGCTTTCATTTTGTGTTCATGTGGGTATTTTTTCTAAATGGATTGCTGTATGTGATGTACCTGATATTTTCCAAAGAATACAAACTCTTGCTGCCCAATAAGCAGGCCTGGAAAGAATCCTGGCAAGTGCTGCTGCATTACCTCAGGATCAGAAAAGGAATGCCGGCACAACTCAAATACAATGCTGCTCAGCGTATAGCCTATACCGTTGTCATACTGATGGGCATCGGATCCTTGCTCACCGGACTGGCCATTTACAAACCCGTTCAATTCCAGGGTTTGGTATACCTGCTGGGTGGATATGAATGGGCCAGGGCCGAACATTTTATCCTTACCTTATTGTTCTGTTTGTTCTTCCTGGTGCACCTGATCCAGGTCATTGCCGCTGGCTGGAATAATTTCAGGGGCATGATCACCGGGTTTGAAGTGGTCAAGAAGGCAGATAACATAACTGAACAGGAAAAAGCTTCCGAACAAGAAACGAATACTCGTTAAATCATTACCATGAAAAATCAAACTGAAGAAATAGTATCCACTACACAGATCAGAAAAAGAACGGTAACCGGGTTACTGGTTTTTGGATTGCTGGTAATCGTTATCGTGAGTATGGCTGCCTTATTCAGCAGGGATTGGAATAAGTCATCGTCAACAAGGGCTGCAGGTATTCCTACACAATTCAGGACCGTACTCAATGCCAACGAAAGTATTTTCGACCTGATCTTCAGTGAACAACATCTGGCCAAGACCTACCCGGTAAACGACGCCGTAAAAAATGTGCGGGTAAACGGAAACTATGGCATGGGCAAAAACTTTGATTCATCTGCCTGGAAACTGCAACTCATCCGCAAGCCGGGAGATACGATTTACCTTACCCTGGAAGATATAAAAGCATTACCCAAAACCGATATCGTATTCGACTTCAAATGCATTGAAGGCTGGAGTCAGGTTACCCATTGGGGCGGTGTAAAGTTCAGTGATTTTATAAATAAGTTCGGACTGGATGAACAAGCGCATATGAAATATGTGGGTTTGCATACTCCCGACAATGCCTATTATGTGGGCATCGACAGCAAAAGCATGCTGCATCCGCAAACCATTCTATGTTATGAAATGAATGGCAAACCACTGCCCATGAACCAAGGCGCCCCACTGCGGTTGATCATTCCTGTAAAATATGGGATCAAACACCTGAAACGCATCGGCACCCTTTTCTTCAGCAACCACCGACCTCCTGATTACTGGTATGAAAAGGGGTATGACTATTATAGCGGGCTTTAATTAATTGCTGAAAGACTATTTAGCTAACGGCTGATTGTAAAGCACCAAGGGTTTACCGGTTACCGGATTGCTCATGATGCTGGTAGATACATCAAATACTTTGCTGATCAGATCCTCATTGATCAATGTTTCAGAAGAGCCCTGCGCAATCAGTTCACCTGCTTTCATGAAAAATAATTGATCGGCATATTGAATGGCCAAGTTGATATCATGCATCACTGCAATGATCACAGTATTGGCATCACAGAAAGAACTGGCTATTTGTAAAAACTCTTGTTGGTAATTGATGTCTAAACTTGTCAAAGGCTCATCCAGAAAAAGATAACGGAATCCATCAGCAGGCTTTTCCCATATTTGAGCCAATACCCTTGCAAACTGCACCCGCTGCTTCTCTCCCCCACTCAAGGTCAAATAATTTCTGTTGCGAAAATCGAGCAGGTGCATTCGCTCCATCACTGCATGGCATATCTCGTGATCTTTTTTATTGGGTTGAAAATGGAAATGCGGATAACGCCCCATCATCACCACTTCTTCTACCAGCAGTGGAAAACTTAATTCTGGTTGCTGACTCATTACGGCGCGATAACAGGCCAGCGTTTCTTTGCTGATCTGTTCAAGTGGAGTGCCTGCATAACTAATATTACCATCATATCGATTCAACTCACCACTAAATATTTTCAAAAAACTGGATTTGCCCGAGCCATTGGGCCCCAGGATCATATTGAATTTGCCGGGAAGAAAATCTGCATTGATCCCATCCAGGATCAGTTTTTTTCCAATGCGATAATAGATATTACGGGTGCTAAGCATGCTCACCTCCTTTGTTTTGCATCAGGTCGAACCGCTTCAGCAGGATGATAAAGACAGGAGCCCCCACAATTGAAGTAATGATCCCAATCGGCAATTCAGCCGGCGCCAGCAATAATCTTGCGCACATATCTGCCAGCGTGAGTAAGGCTGCACCCAATAAGATGGCAGCAGGTAACAAACGTTTATTATCACTACCGATCAATAACCTCAATACATGCGGCACGATCAATCCCATGAAAGCGATCACACCCACAAATGCCGTAGCCACCGCTACCATGGCCGTATTCAACAACATGATCCTTTTCTTCAATCGGTCTGGATCCACACCCAAGTATAAAGCCTCTTCTTCACCGAGTAACAAGGCATTCAATTGTTTTGAATAGCGGAATGAAATGATAAACCCGATCACTGCGATGGACCCCACAATAAAAACCTGTTGCCAGGAGGCCCCGGAAAAAGTTCCGAGGTTCCAGAACGTGATACTTCTTGCCTGTGGGTCACGGGCTATATAACTCATGAAACCGGTGCCGCTTAAACAAACGGCATTGATGGCAATACCGATCAGCAATAATGACAGCACGGATACACGCCGAGCATTCTTTGCTAACGAATACACGATAAAACTGGCCAGTAAAGCACCGCAAAATGCGGCAAGGGGAAGCAACCAGGGTCCGGTAAAACTTTTCATGGCAGGACTAAAAGCTGGTGCCAGTACAAAAACGATTGAAGCCCCCAATGCAGCACCGGAACTGGTACCTACCAGCCCGGGTTCAACAATAGGATTGCGAAACAACCCTTGCATCAATACGCCGCTTACGGCCAGAATAGAACCTGTGATGGCACATAATAATACACGAGGTAAGCGCAACTGAATAAAAACACCTTCATAAATATTGCCTGCCGGCTTGCCCTGAAATAAATGCAACAAGGCATTGTACATATCAGCAACACTGATGGGCACTGCCCCAAAAGCAATGCCGGCAGTGAGTACAGCTATAAGCAGTACAAACAATGCAGGAAAAAAATATTTATTTTGTCGGAGCAATGGTTGGTGTATGTAAAAGGTTGATCAATTTAATGATATTAGCTCCCGAACGCGGGCCAAAATAAACGATATCATGTTCTTCAAATCGTACAATGCGTTTATTCTTTCCGGCGTTGGTAAGGGCCACTCCGGGAACACTGCTGATGAATTTATCCATGGTACCCATGCGATCAAATCCAAAATCGGTAGCAATGATGATATCCGGGTTGGCTAATGCCACTGCTTCGGCACTCATTTCCCGGGCACCTTTTCCATCATAGCTCGCAGGAGTACAACCAGCCAATCTTATCATTTTATCTCCCACCCCATTTCTTCCGCTCATCACAAAATAGTTATTGTTGCGTAATCCAAAATGAATGATCATCACTTTCAATGAATCTTTCAGTTGTAGGGATTTCAATGTATCGGCTGCACGGGCTAAGCCTGCTTCCATATCCGAAATGACCGAATCAGCTTTTTTACTTACACCAAAGAACTGTCCTAATTCTTTCAGCAATAATTTAGCACTATCGATGGTATTGGCACCGCCGAATGCTTTTATATTCAATCCGGCTTTTGTGATCTGGGGCAATACTGTTTCCGGACCAATATCGTTGCTGTGGATCACCAGGTCGGGATTCATAGCAATAATGCCTTCTGGATTCAATGCGCGGTGGTACCCCACTGTTTTCAATAGTTTGGCACTATCGGGATAAGTACTGCTGAGGTCAACGGCCACCAGGTCATGGCCCTTACCCAGGGCAAAAACCATTTCGGTAAGTTGCTTCGACAAACACACAATGCGCATGTCCTTTGTACCATCAATTTCTTTATTGCCAAAACGACCACAAGAAAATAAGCTGGCAGCAAGTATCAGAAAAGGGATTATTTTTTTCATATTTCAATTTTAAATAAAAAGGGCAGTTATCAATCAACTGCCCTTTTATGATGTTAAAAATTATACTTCACATTCACGCCGCCATAAGCATTTGCTTTAAGCGGGGCAGGCAAATAAGCATCGGGCAATTGGTTGGCAAATACCATATATGGATACTGAGTTTTGGTGATATTGTCTACCCCAAAAAATGCATCCAGATCAATATGATTATTCAGTGATTTCCTGAAACCGATCTTTCCGTTCACCAGATTATAACTGGCTGCTTTACGTAAGATATTCACATTGCTGATGTTTTCAAAACCAATATTTACGCCATCCTTGTACAGGTGATATACATTCAGATACAAACCATTGTTGAGGCCTACATCAACACCCCAGGTATTGGCGATCTTAGGAACACCAAACACATTCAAGCCACTATAATCCGTGGTTATGATATTAGAAGTGGTGGAACCTGATTTATAAATAAAATTCTTGTATTTAAAATCGCTGTAAGCAAAATTGAGGAAGGGGGTAATATTTGCGATCAATCCTTTTCCGTCTTTCACCACTGCATATTTCAGCAAGGCTTCAATACCATTATGATCCTGTTCGCCACCATTTACTACATAACTATATGCAGTAGTGGTGTTGTTCAGCTGCACAGATACATTGGTCATTTTATTGGAGAAAACAGCATGGAAATAAGCCAACTGATAATTCAACTTACTGTTAAGCAAAGAGCCCTTGGTTCCTAATTCAAACTGACTGCCTCTTTCTGGCTTCAATGCCGAATTGAGTCTGGCTGTTGCCGCTGTTGCCGGTGAAGCAACCACCGGAGTTACAATATAGAAATAGGCACTAATGGGTGCTTTATAACCGGTGCTATAAGAAGCATACACAGAGAAATTCTTATTGAATACTTTATTCACTGCGAAATGTGGCGACACCATATTCTTGTAGCTAGTATCAAATTCAGAAGGCTTGGTTGCTGTTGCCGGATTCAATCGATCCTGCAGGTAGATCTTCATATTGCTGAATCCGAGTCCTGCTGTAAATGACAGATCATTTGGCAGTCCTAATGTCCATTCAGTAAATTCAGAAGTGGTATTGGTAATGGTGAATACATTCGAAGTAGTGGCATTGATCACCCAATAAGGTTTTCCGATGGCCCATCCATTGGTTGTGGTATCCAACGGATTTTGTTTCATATTGTATCCGATCGTGTTGGCATGCTGGTGTTGTGTTTCAATTCCGGTGATACCACTGAGTGAAATTTTAGGGCTCAGGTTGAACTTGGTATTGAATGTAGAACGAAGTCCGATATTGATAGGCGCTTTATCGGTCCAACCAGCTGCCGAACTCACGTTCTGGTTTTGGCCTGTACCAAAAACAGTGGTAGAGTTAGAAAAATTATTGTTGAAAGAATAATTATGACTAATCCCTGCACGGTAGCTGATCACATTGCTATGTCCGTTCCTTTTAATGTAATCAACATTCCCTACACTGTAATCCTTGCTCTCGTATTGCGTGGTGGTGAGTTCGCCTCCGCGTTGATCGTAGCTGTTGGTATAGCCAAAATAAGTACTGATATTCTGTTTGGCATTGGGTTGAAATTCGCCCACAAAATTTACAAATTGTTTATCGGAACGGGTATGCACCATATAACCATCTACGTGCTGGTTGCCATAGTTCAGCAGTATGGAAGACTTCTCAGTACCCATAGAAAAATGTGTGGTAAAACGACGCAAGCCATAGCTGCCCAGTAAGATATCCTGTCCAAGGGTCGTTTGCCCCTTAACCGCTTTTACTGTTTTAAGGTTCACGGCACCCGCAATAGCCAGTCCGTATAAAGTACCCGCTGGCCCCTTGGTGACTTCCACATTGGCTACCGAACCAAAGTCGATATCATCCATCAGGGTAATGCCTTCTGCATCAGTAACCGGAATGCCATTGAGGTAAACTTTATATCCTTGTCCGTCGAAATTGCTGCTTACGCCCCTGGTTCCACGAGTACCATTGCCGTATCCGCGTAAATTAAATTGTTGCCCTGCAGCCACAGATCTTCTTTGCATACTCACACCGGGAATATTAGCATTAATGGCATCATCCAGGAATAAGCCCACACCCCTTTTTAATTCTACGGGAGTTAGTTTACTGATGGAGGCAGGCTGATACAGCAATGATTTATTGCTATTAGACGTAGCCGTTACTTCCACTTCTCCCAGGGTACCGGCAGTAGGGCTAAGGCGAATATTCAGTACCTCATCACAATTTTTAATGGTGAGTTTTCTCAATTCATATCCCACATGAGTGATTGTGATCGAAGTAGCTTTGCTGCAGTCGAATGAAAAATTCCCTTCATTGTCACTGGTTGTACCAGTAGCCCCTGTACCGGTGATGGTGGCACCTGCCAAGGGATTATTATTTTCGGCATCCACGATTTTCCCTTTCAGTTTTGTTTGGGCAATGGAGGCCAGGGTGATGAAATTCAAAATCAGTATGGTAATAATTCTGCGTGTCATAATTATAAAATGTAAATGGTGAAACAAATAGATATCATCACAAATCAGATGTATGTTATTAAACATACAGTTGCGATGAAATCAAATAAAATAAATAAATGAAAACCTATGCCCGGGGTGGCATTTTATTCACCTTCAGAAAAGAGGATATAAGTTTATCTGAAGTTTCAGTATAAACCAATTGAGTAAAAAACCTGTTTGCTTCTATTGGAACCAGTTCATGATTAATGAAGTCTGTCAATTGAAATTTAAATTGGTGCCTGCTGCCTTTTCCATTGGAACTTGCTTCATTTCCAGTTTGGGCATTATTGGCCAGATTTTTTATGATGGCATCTTCTCTGGAATCTTCCAGGCAGTATAAATAAGTAGCTCCATCTTTTACGGATGATTTAGCCACATCATACAGTTTCCCATTCAGGTAAAATTCCTTCCCCTCTTCTTCCCAGGAAATGGCGTTGCTGTTTTTTTCGAGAACAATAATTTGATAAGATTGATCTGGCAATCCGGCCAGCATAGCGGCTTTCATCTCATGCTGAGCCGCTGCTCTTTCGCCTACATAGAAGAAATAGTAACCCATCTGGCATGCAAAAACCAGTAATAAGCAGGAGATGGTTAATATTTTACGCAAATCACTCAATTGTAAGCCTCAAAAATATTGAATTTTATGATATTTAGTTCAGGTGGAAATGAGCTGTAAAAAAATACTTATTTCTCAAACAGCCAGGCAAATGGGCGGAATGGCTTTTCGGTATGGAGGTTGAATTTATCGATGCTGTTCTTTTTGATAAACGATATGGCTTCCTCCACTGAATCGGTGACCAGAAAAAGTGACATATCTGAATCGGAGATGGTACCCGCAGCCTTCATCACAGCGATATGTTTCACCAGTTCCTGATGAAATTCTTTGCAAAAAATAACGATGGGAAATTCACTGATCTTTTTTGTTTGGATCAGGGTGATGGCTTCAAAATATTCATCGAGGGTGCCGAATCCTCCAGGCATTACCACGAAGGCATAAGAGTATTTTATGAGCAATGTTTTACGCACAAAAAAGTAGCGAATATTCACCCATTTATCGAGGTAGGGATTTGGCTTTTGTTCCATGGGCAGTACAATATTGCAGCCTACACTTCTACCACCTACTTGTTTTGCCCCTTTGTTGGCGGCTTCCATGATACCCGGACCGCCACCGGTCATGATGGTGAACCCCAATTGGGCAATTCTTCCCGAAACGGTTTCGGTAAGCTCATAATAAGGATGCCCGTCTTTAAAACGGGCAGAACCAAAAACGGTAACACAGGGGCCTACGAAATGCAATGCCCTGAACCCTTTGATAAATTCAAATAATACTTTAATGGAAAAGGCGAAATCTTTCCAGCGGCTTTGGGGACCTTCGAGGAACTTGATTTCCGACTTGATCTCAGGTTTGTCCTCCGGTGCTGTCATTGGCTATTGTACTTATCAGCCAGGCGGTTGGTAATTTCGATTACCCTTATACGTTATACGCCTTGGCTAGTTCACTTAGTTCTAAAATATTGTTTACTTCCAGTTTTTCAAACAACCTTGCCTTGTGTGTTCCGGCGGTAGAAGTATGGATATTGAGTGAATGAGAAATATCGCTAAGGGTCTTTCCTGATAACAAGAGCGAGGCGATCTCAAATTCTTTTGGAGAAAGCCTGTCGAATGGATTTACCGGGTTCCCTGATAAAGAATCCTCAGCCAGTTTATCGATCAGGGTTTCACTGATGTACTTACGGTTATTGAGGATGATGTTGATGGCCCGTGTAATTTCATCCAAGGGTGCTTCTTTTGAAATAAATCCAAATGCGCCATCTTTCATGAAACGCTTCGCATATATATTTTCTGCACTCATCGAAAAGATCAGCACTTTGGTCTCTGGATAATTTTCGTGAATGTATTTCATCAACGCCAAACTATCGGTATTCGGCATTTGTATGTCGAGCATCACCAGGTCATACCGATTTTCTTTTAATTTGGCAATTGTACTATCACCATCGAAAGCCTCATGTACTTCTGCAGGCTGGTAAATATCAGTCAACAGGGTCTTAATACCTGATCTTACAACGATATGATCATCAACTAAAAGGAACTTTTTCATAATTTTTACATAGTTAAGGATTACGGGGTTACATAAAGGTAGAATATATTCCACACAAAAAATATCAACTGCCGGGTGGACTAAAAAAATATGACATGAAATGTGCGATTTCTGGAAATTTTGAAGTCTACTATTTGAGTTCGTGGATTAAGTTTATTCGCAATTATTATAAACCTACAAAAAACAGTATCCCATGAAAGTCTTACCCAGCATATATTTCAAACATTTTAGTGACAGAATTAAGATCAGCCATGATCTATTAATATACCCCTGTATTGCAGTCTCTGAAAAGACGGCTTGTAGTTATTTTTCTATCTAAAAAGGTATTTTATACTATTCGCCTAGGGTCTCTTTTTGAGCAGAATTCATAAAGGATGCTTTCAAAAACAGTAAAATTTGCAAATACTTCATTATCAACGTAATTCAGCAAAAAGCTTAAATGCCTGTTCCCGATCAAATAGATGAGTACCCTCATTCATGGTGGCCGCAGTGCCGCAAGCAATGCCAAATTTAAGGGTGTCTGATCTACTTGCCCCTTTCAACTGCATGTACAACATACCTGCCAGCATACTGTCGCCAGCTCCAACGGTACTCTTTTTTTCTACAGTTGGTGCCAGCACATAATCTTTCCCGGTGGAATCTACGAGCCAGGCTCCTTTAGGTCCCATGCTTACGGCTACCATTTCTGCATATCCCTCACTGATCAGTTTGGCGGCAGCAGCAGGCACTTCATCTTCTTCGATCCGATCGATCCCGATGATGGCGCATAACTCTCCCAAATTTGGTTTGATGAGAAAGGCTCCCTTCCCTTTTATCGCGTGCAAGGCTGGTCCGCTGGTATCAACGATATATTTTGCGCCTATTGCATTCGCTGCATCAGCAATACTTGCATAGATATTATCTGAAACCCCTTGGGGTATACTTCCGCTTGCCACAACAAATTCCGGAGCAAAAGCATGAAGTTGATCGATCAGGGTTTCGATGATCTGATCTTCTAAGGGCATTCCGGGAAAGGTGAATCTGTACTGGCGGTTGGTGCTTGTTTCCTGCATAACCCAGTTCTCGCGGGTTTCTACCTCAGTTTTCACAGCATGGTATTTTATTCCGGCTTTCCGCAATAATTCGTTCAACATATTGCCATTGTGCCCGCCCGAAGGGAATAAAGCCGTACTGCTGATATCTAATTTCATTAATGCCTTGCTTACATTGATGCCTCCCCCGCCTGGTTCATACACAATTTCACTGCAACGCAATTTGGCTTCCGGCTGAAGGTTTTCTACCCGGCTACTTTTGTCAATACAAGGATTAAGGGTTATGGTTAGTACCATCTTCTTTTTCTATAAAATTACACTTATTACCTGGTGACTTTGGGGCATTCTAACATAATACCCAACTGAATAATCAAAGCTATTGCTGTTGTCATATATTTTTGATACGATTATCATATATGCTGCTACATACCAGCCTTAGATAAGAGATAATTTTGTTCCCTCAATCCAACCCTAACATGAAGCATTCATTATATACTGCAGGAATTTGTCTAATACTGGTATTGCTCTACCTATACGGATTGATCAGCAAGTCATTTCAAAACTCCCAAAACGGTCCACAACAAAATAATTTGAAGGATCGAAACCTAAGAATGATCTAATGATATTCTTTTATGGTCTGCTGGATCGTACTTCACAAAGATTATTTTTCCCGGCTGGTATTTAGCAACAGATTCTTCCATGATGGTACCCCTTACCGTTCCCTGAAATGCAGGCTCATCATCTGGAAGTACTTCCAGTTCCAGCTCAGCATAAGGATTGTTGCCGTTCACATAAACTCCCAGCCATTGATAATTCTTAATGATGGCGCGGGCAGACTTACCCGTTAGTCGGATCGACTGTAACTCGGCATCCAGTTTTTCCATCTCGGCTTGCAGGGCTCTTTTTTTAGCTTCGGGGAATACCGATTCTTCTGCTATTGGATGCTCACCGGTTAGGTCAATCACCATTATTTTTTCATTTTCGGGATCTATCTTTACAGGGACCGTCATACCCGGCCGAAACATATCAGGTTGTAATCTGGAAACCAGTGTCTTTAATGTAGCAGAATATTTTTGTCCGAAAGAATTCTTCAGTTCCAATACCAGTTTTACCTGAGGACTATTATTGATCGTAACTCCGGTATCTTTTACCTCCAGGATTAACGCCTTTCCTGAAATTCCTGTTTTTTGTAACCGGTTTGACAAGAGCATGGGCGCAAAAAATAATTTATAAAAAAGCCACGCGATACTACCAAATATAGCAACTAGAATTGCTGCATAATAAATACCAAATTCGCCACTACTAGTATAAACACTGATCACGGCTACAATCAAGCCCAGCAGGGCACCGGATAGGCCGATCCAAATTCCAATATTCATTTTCATGATAAGGCTTCAGGGGTCATTTACTCGTCCCCGAGAGTAAGGTAGAAAATTATACACAAAATTGCAAGGGGTAGCCATTATCTGAAAATTTACTTTTTTCTTTTTGACCAAGTGCTAATTGTTGTAATTTTATCAATAATTACATTAATGCATGCCATCAGGTTCGGTATTTACACCACAGTATAACAAAATAGAAAATGAACGTTTTGAAGCATTGTTTCAATTCGCTTCCATGGGTATATTGGTAGCCAACAGCGGTGGCGAAATTGTGTTGGCCAATGATTTCCTGATAACCTTATTCGGATACGATAATGCGGATGAACTGGTTGGGAATAAGATAGAAAAACTGATCCCCCAACGCTACCATTCAGGCCATGTACATCAACGCGATCATTACATGCAGGAACCCAAGCGCAGGCCAATGGGGCGCGGCATTGACCTTTTTGCCAGCCGGAAAGATGGTTCTGAATTCCCGGTAGAGATCAGCCTGAGCAATTATTCAACCGACGAGGGTAATTATGCCATTGCCTTTATCACTGATATCTCCAAAAGAAAGGAGATTGAAAATGCCGTGATGGAACAAAAAGAAGAACTGGCATCCATTAACCTGAAAATTGAGGAACTGAACAATGACCTGGAGAAAAAAGTAGAATTGCGAACCAAGCAATTAAGGGATACCATGAAACAACTGGAAACTTCCAGGGATGAGATCACCAAGGCGCTCAGCAAGGAAAAAGAGCTCAGCGACCTGAAAAGTCGGTTTGTATCCATGGCTTCTCATGAATTCAGGACCCCACTCAGCACCATCCTGTCTTCGGCCTCACTGGTAGCAAAATATACGGAAAGTGAGGAGCAGGATAAAAGAGACAGGCATATACAGCGTATTAAATCATCTGTAAACAACCTTACTGATATCCTGAATGAGTTTTTATCGCTGGGCAAAATCGAGGATGGAAAGATCGTTTCCCATTATGCAGATTTCAGCATCAAGGAAATGGGAACAGCCATTTGTAATGAGCTTACAGGTATTGCCCGGCCAGGTCAACAATTGATATATACCCATCAGGGGAATGAAATTGTACACCTCGACCCTACACTATTTAGGAATGTGATCATCAATTTATTATCCAATGCCATTAAGTTCACCCCCGAAAATGGTACCATCACCATAACCAGTAAAGTAACTCCAAAAAAAATCAGCCTTCGCATAAAAGACAATGGGTTAGGAATTTCGCCCGAAGATCAGAGCCATTTATTTGAACGATTCTTTAGAGGGGCAAATGTGATCAATATTCAGGGAACCGGATTAGGCCTGCATATTGTTGGAAAATATATAGAACTCATGAATGGCCAGATCGAATTTAATAGCGTGTTGGAAAAAGGTACAGAATTTATCATTACTTTTAATACAGAATAACCGAATCCAAATAAAACGATATGAAGCATTTATTGCTAATTGAAGACAATAACGAGATCAGAGAAAATACCGTAGAAATTCTGGAACTCGCAGGCTATAAAGTACATTCTGCTGAAAATGGGAAAATTGGAGTTGAAACCGCTTTGCGGGAAAAGCCAGATCTGATCATTTGTGATATCATGATGCCGGTACTGGATGGATATGGGGTTTTACATTTACTGAATATGAATCCCGAGATCAAAGGAACTCCCTTTATATTTCTGACAGCTAAGTCAGAACGCAGTGATCTAAGAAAAGGAATGGAAATGGGAGCCGATGACTATATCACCAAACCTTTTAATGATATAGAACTGTTGAATGCCATTGAAAGCCGGCTGAAAAAAGTGGAACTCATGAAAAAGAATTATGAGTCCAGCGCAGACGGCATGCGGCAGATGCTCAGTGAATTCAACGGAAAAAATATATTGGAAGACATCACCAAAGACAGAAATACCAATTATTACAAGAAGAAGCAGATCATCTATACAGAAAGCAATCACCCCTCTCGTCTATTTTATATCATCAAGGGTAAGGTAAAGACCTACAAAACGAATAATGAAGGGAAGGAACTGACGGTGGGTCTTTTTAATGAGGGCGATTTTTTAGGATATACGGCGTTGCTGGAAGGTACCATTTATAAAGAAACAGCTGAAGCCATCGATGAAACGGAAACTGCCATCATTCCCAAAGAAGAATTTGAAGCGCTGATCAACAACAACAAGGAATTGACGCATAAGTTCATCCAATTGCTGGCCAAAAACATCAGTGAAAAAGAGGAACAATTACTCGGACTGGCATACAATTCATTAAGGAAACGAGTAGCCGATGCGTTGGTGACCCTGCAGAATAAATACAAAAAATCGGGACAGCAACCATTCTCCATTCATATTTCAAGAGAAGATCTGGCCAATATTGCAGGCACAGCCACTGAATCACTGATCCGCACCCTAAGTGATTTTAAAAGCGAAAAATTGATCGAGATCAAGGAAGGAAATATCATCATCCTGAACGAGAAGAAATTGGCAGACATGCTCAATTGATGCATGCTGGCTTATAATTCAGTTGCCAGATATTTATTGAATTCATTTTTCAATTTGGTGAAATCCCGCTCCAGATATTCCATTTCATTGCGCAGCTTATCCTGACGTTTCATATTCTTATCGCTCACCACATAAATGGAATTGCTGATATCATCTTTCAGCATCCTGGCCTGTGCATTGATATCATGTTTCAATTCATCCATGAATTCATCTTTCAAAATAAACCGGTTTTGAAACTGTTCGGCCAATGCGAGAAATTCTTTGCTGCTTTCCTGGTCAACTACTTCAGATAACCGATTTTTCAGAAAACTATTTTCCTGCTTAAAAAAATCAATAGAGCGGCCCCATGTAAGATTTTCGTGGAGAAATTGTTGGTGTTTAGATAGTTTAGTAGTTGACATAATATTCCCTGATTCAGAACAGCAGTATTTTAATTTATTGAATTAAAGATAATTTTAGTGTTAGTATAATTGAACGATAAAAATCATATATACGAATGAGATTCGTCAGGGTTTATAGCATTCTTGCATGGTCATTTTATTGGAAACAATATCAGGACTAACATACGGTATCCCCAATCCCATGCCGCGAAGGATCAGCAGACAGGCTATACAGACCATCAGGTATGGATAAACCTTGCGTATCTTCATCCTCACTCCCGCGCCAATATGATTCGCGAAGAAAATGATTGTCCACATAACAGGCAATGTACCCACCCCAAAAGCTGCCATAAAAATCACACTGTCCAATATAGAACCGGATGATAGTCCTGCCGCCATCGCCATATACACCATACCACAGGGCAATAAACCATTCAGCATACCGATCATTAGTAATGAACGGTAATTATTCTTTGTATATAGTTTTCCCATCAACTGGCGAACTATCTTGAAAAAATTTGCCACTGGTGGAAGATGATCAAAACTATACCTCATCAACAGGAAAAACAATATCAAGGTTCCTAATATGATGGACAACCACTGTTGGAACCCGAATAGACTGGCCGATCTTCCTATCCAGCCCACCAACAACCCGAGCAAAGAATAGGTGATTATCCTTCCTGCATTATATAAGAATGAACCCATGAATTTGCGAAAACTATTTTCACTTTGTATCGGCAAGGAAAGCGCCAATGGCCCGCACATTCCCACACAGTGGAAACTTCCGAGTAAGCCCAATGCTATACCTGCTGATAATAATGCGATCATACTATTTTGTTAGTCTAAATAAATTTTTTAGAAAACTATTTTTTTCTCCGAATAATAATCAAGTCCATCTACCTGCCAATTGACATGTAACTCATAAGCCCCCTTGTAGCCCGGAGGAATGGAAAGTGTATAACTGGTATCGGTTACTGAAAAATCTTTCCGGATATCCCTATTTTCATCTGATGGGCAATACAACAACACATTTCCTTTGATGAGTTTTCCGGCAAAATCCTTTGGAAAACTGATCTGCAACTGATTTTCTTTTAATGCGAATTGCAGCTCCGCCGACAATGCATCGGCCCGTTTTGTTTGATCGATCCGCTGCTGGTATTTTAACTCCTGGGCATAATAATCAGGCGTTACCAGATCGTCCTTCTCGCCCGACACTTTGAATACCATGAATAATATTCCGGCAACAAATGCGAGATAAACAAAAAGTATTTTATGTCCCCAGTTCATGTTGATTGTTTTAAAATTTAATAAATCAATGATACACTTCCGGTCCGATAAATTTGGCAGTAATGGTTTTCAATTTTTTTTCATTTTCATATAACCCAATGACCAATGCCGTTTTCCATCCATTCAATTGTTCTGGTTTTAGATTCACAAAGAATTGCAGGTTGGTATAATCCTCTTTTTTAACCACCAAGCTACTGCTTCCTACAAATGTGATCTCCCCCGCCATATTTTCAAGCTTCAACGTGAACGGAATATCTTCGTGTGTTTTGTTGGCCAGTTTAAGGCTATACAAGTTGGCAATTCGACCATCCGGCAATGTACTGTACGTCATACCGGCTGTACGCATCAATCGGGCATCAAGGTTGGTACGACTTACCAACAGGAATACCAATAAGCTCAGGAGTATGGTCAGTACTACGGTGTAGGCTTTGATACGAGCGGTGAATTTCAACTGCACTCCACTGGCAATACTATTTTCAGAAGCATACCGGATCAGACCCTTTGGTTTTTGAATACCTTCCATGATGGAATCGCAGGCATCAATACAGGCGGTACAATTCACGCATTCCAACTGGGTTCCATTGCGAATATCGATAGCCGTTGGACAAACCCTTACACAGGCAAAACAATCGATACAATCACCTGATTCAGCAGGTTGATTGAGATCGTCTTTTCTGAATTTTCCCCTGGGCTCTCCACGCTTATTGTCGTAAGCTACCATGATGGAATTCTTATCAAGCAATACACCCTGTAATCTTCCATAGGGACATACCACGATACAAACCTGTTCCCTGAACCACCAGTACACAAAAAAGAATACAGAAGTAAACACGATAAGGGAAACCAAGGTGCCTGTATTGGCACCCGGATTTTCCATATAGCCAATCAGTTTGTCCATACCGATCAGGTAGGCCAGAAAAAAATTTGCAATGATGAATGAGATAGAAAAAAAGGTAATGAACTTGAATGTCCTTTTCATTAATTTTTCAGCATTCCAGGGCATTTCCCTGAGTTGCTTTTGCCTGCCGGCATCGCCATCTATCCAATATTCAATTTTACGAAAGACCATTTCCATGAAAATGGTTTGGGGACAAGCCCATCCGCAAAATAATCTTCCAAAGATCACTGTGAACACGATCACAAATACAATGAACGTCAGCATTGCGATCCCGAAGATGAAGAAATCCTGGGGCCAGAACACCATTCCAAAGATGATGAACTTGCGCTCCAGTACATTCAGCATGAAGAGCGGCTCACCATGCAGCTTAATAAAAGGAAGTGTAAAAAATACTGCTAGGTAAAAAATACTGAACCAGGTGCGCAGGTTATATAACCTGCCCTTGGGTTTTCGTGGATTTATGAAATTGCGTTTACCCTCACTGTTGATGGTCGCCACAGAATCCCTGAAAGACCCCTCTTCATCCAGTTCAATAGTCTTTTTCATAATACATATTTCTCAAATTCGTCTAAACAATATCTAATCAAAAAGACCATCCTTATGGCTTCTTCACTGTCACAGAATCCAGCTTCACTACTTTAACAGTATCTTTTTTCACCCCGGCAGAATCTGCTTTAGGTGTAGTTGCCACATCCACATACATATCGCCCTGTGGCGCTTTGGCATTTGGCGGATTGGTACCACGCAATGATTTTACATAACTCGCCAGCAAACTGATCTCCTTAGGATTGAATTTGGTGCTCCAGGATTGCATGCCCTTGTCGGGATAACCAATCTTAATGCTCTTAAAAATATCATTCAATGATCCCTTGTGGATCCAGTAATCATCTGTTAAGTTCGGACCTACATTACCGGCACCACCCTTTAAATGGCAGGCCACACAATTAGCCTCAAACATTTGTTGAGCAGTGGCGAGGCCAGCTGCATCAGCCATGGGCACATTGTTCTCATCGATCTTATCCTTATTCTGTGCATCATAGATATCCTTTTCCACCTTAGCTTTTTCCATTTCAGCTACATATTCCTGATCAGGATTTTTTCCGATCCCCAACACATGAAAATTAAGCAGGTATACCAAGGCAATACCAATGGTGATATAGAATCCGTATTTCCACCAGGGTGGCAGGGCATTGTCAAGTTCATGGATGCCATCATAATCATGATCGAGCATCACATCTGCTTCCTTCTCTACGGGGATGGCCTTGGTAAATAATTTAGAATCCATTCTTGCCCACCAGCTACCGAGTGCCGATTTCTGACCAGCAACAACTTTTCTTTCGGGCATTAATTCATAATAAATCCTGCGGATAGAAAATGCCATGAACAAGATCACCAACACTTCGATGGCGATCACTGTTACAAAGAAGTAGAAGGTAGTTTCAGATAGTCCACCATAATTTGGCACTACTTTAACCGCTGCCGCAGCATCCTGAGCAAAGCTCTGCTGGGCCAATAAACTTCCTGCTATCAGCAATAGCAAGCCCAATGCTTTAGGTGTATTCCTGCTTTTTTCCATTACCTGACGGCTGAGTTCTACTAATATCCTACCCATCCCCCAGATAACAAAAGATAGCACAACGGTCATGATTACCAGTAAAACAGCCAATTGGTTGTTCCCGGAGGCTACCGTTTTTTCTGCAGTTGTTGCAGCATTCTGCGCCAGTATCACCTGTGCCATTGGAAGGCTGATTGCGGCAAGAAATATTTTCTTTTTTATAGATGAAATGAATTGCATGTCTTTCAATTTATAATGTTGAGTTAGATAATTCCTCTTTGTCAAAAGGGATATTCGATAATTCATCCAGTTTCGATTTTCTCATTCTTTTTACCAATACCAGTAAGATGACAAAGAAGAGAAAAAAGATCAGCAATGAGATCATCGGATAGATCTGCACATTGCTTATTGATTCAGCATATTGCTTAATGAATTTGAACATGTGTTATTTATTTTTGACTGTTAGTGTTTGATTTCCCAATATCGGTACCCAGCCTTTGTAAATAAGCAATCACGGCGATGACCTCCTTCGTAGCAGGAACATCAATACCTTCTATTTTCAGGTTGATCCTGATTCCGTTTGCCTGCGCAGTCAGGTCGGCATTGGCCTGTGTATCATATCCCTTAGGATAAGGTACACCCAGCGTTTGCATGGCCCTTATTTTAGCAGGTGTTGTACTGATATCAAGGTCTTGCTCGATCATAAATGCATAAGGAGGCATGATCGAACCTTCGCTCATGGAAGATGGTTCACGCAAGTGGCGGAAATGCCATCCATCCGATTTTTTCAGGTTACCTGAACCCTCTCTTCCCAGATCAGGACCGGTACGTTTACTTCCCCACTGGAATGGATGATCATACACAAATTCTCCTGCTTTTGAGTATTCTCCATATCGCTCTGTTTCGCTTCGGAAAGGACGGATCATCTGAGAGTGGCATACATAACAACCCTCTCTAACATAAATATCTCTTCCCTGTAATTCAAGTGGAGTATATGGTTTAACGCTGGTAATCGTAGGTACATTCGACTTTATCAGGAATGTGGGTACCAACTCAATAAGTCCACCAATCAGGATCACCACTAAACTCAGGATCATGAACTGAATAGGACGACGCTCGATCCAGCGATGCCAATGTTCGCCTGCATGTGGGGCCATTGACTTTTCAATAGGAGCCGCTTCTGCTGCTTCATTAGCCACCAGTGTTCCGGACTTAACTGTTTTATAAATATTGTACACCAATAAAACAGCACCGGTTAGGTATAATACACCACCCAGTGAACGCATGAAGTAGAAAGGCTTCATATAAGTCACTGTTTCCAGGAAAGTGTATTTCAACTGTCCTGCTTCAGTGAATTGTTTCCACATTAAACTTTGTTGGATACCGGCCCAATACATAGGAATGGCCCAAAAAAGGATACCCAAAGTAGCCAGCCAGAAATGGCGGTTGGCCATTTTCTTAGAATACAATTCAGTTTTGAAAATTCTTGGAATCAGCCAGTACAACACACCAAAGGTGAGCATACCGTTCCATCCCAATGCCCCAATATGTACGTGGGCAACTACCCAATCAGTATAGTGACTTACTGCACTAACACTCTTCAACGAAAGCATAGGACCTTCAAATGTAGCCATACCATATGCGGTTACTGCTACCACCATGAATTTAAGAATTACATCATCACGCACCCTGTCCCAGGCACCACGAAGTGTAAGTAATCCATTGATCATACCTCCCCAGCTTGGGAAGATGAGCATCACAGAGAAAACAACACCCAGTGATTGCGCCCAGTTTGGAAGGGCAGTATATAATAAATGGTGAGGACCTGCCCAGATATATAAAAAGATGAGGGCCCAGAAGTGAATGATCGATAAACGATAAGAATACACAGGACGATTGGCTGCCTTTGGCATGAAATAATACATCAAACCAAGGTAGGGCGTGGTGAGGAAGAATGCTACTGCATTATGACCATACCACCATTGTACCAATGCATCCTGCACACCAGAATAAAAACTATAACTTTTCAACCAGGTATAAGGCAATTCACCTGAACGAACGAGGTGAAGCACCGCCACGGTGATGAATGTTGCGATATAGAACCAAATGGCTACATACAAATGTTTTTCCCTTCTTTTAATGATGGTACCAAACATATTCCAACCGAAAATAACCCAGATCACGGTGATGGCCAGATCGATCGGCCAGATCAACTCGGCATACTCAGCACCATTGGTTAATCCAAGTGGAAGCGTAATCGCAGCCGATACAATGATCAACTGCCAGCCCCAGAAATGGATATTGCTCAGTACATCACTGAACATCCTGGCCTTGCAAAGCCGTTGCAAAGAATAGTAAACTCCCATGAAGAGCCCATTGCCCACGAAGGCAAAGATCACAGCATTGGTATGCAGAGGCCTTAGCCTGCCGAAAGAACCATACTGCGTGATGTTCAGCTGGGGAAATACCAATTCCAATGCTACCCAGAGACCGGCCAGCATACCTACAACCCCCCATAGAATGGTGGCGTATGCGAAATTTTTTACAATCCGGTTGTCGTAATAAAATTTTTCTACCTGCATGTAACTAGTTTTTGGTTTGTGTTAAATTGGCATCAGCCTTGGGCTCATCGTCAAACAACATCCGTACAGATGGAGTGTAATCGTCGTCGAACTGACCATTCTTTACACTCCATAAAAAAGCGGCAAGAAAACTCCCTGCCACCAGTATACTAATACCGATAAGTATGAATAAGACGCTCAATAGTGATGTTTTACCTTCCAAAAATATAAGAGCTACCAAAAAATCGGAATGACCGTTGTCAAAGGTTTAGATGATATAAATCAGTAGCTTTCATTTGGTTTTGGTCTAATTTTATATAGACAAACTTATAATATATGAGTAAATTTTCAAAAATAGGCTTCGTATTTCTTGCTGGTGCTGCAATTGGTGCCATTGCCGGAATTCTGCTTGCCCCGGATAAAGGTTCGGAAACCCGTAAAAAGATGGCCGACAAGGCCAAGGACTGGGGAGACGCTGTTAAAGAAAAAGCCCAAAAAGGCTTTGAAGAAGTAAACAATATGAAGGAAAATTTTGTAAAAAAGTCGGAAGAAAGGTTTTCCTGACCCGTTTTTCTCACCAATCGGTCAATATTAATGCTATAAGATTGGTATACCTTTGGTAAAAGCCACCCATTTCAGTATAGCATTTGCGACTACCAATATGGAAAAAGATCCCAATCAATTTGAACAACTATACCAGGACATTCGCGAATATGTGAATATCCGGCAGGAGTTATTGAAACTTCAGGTAACAGAAAAGTCTACCCGATTTACTGCCCACCTGATCTCTTTCCTGATCATCATCCCTTTTTTCTTTTTGGCATTTCTTTTTATCAGTTTTGCCCTTGCACATTTGTTTGCGGAATGGTGGGGACATGAATATGCGGGATACCTCACGGTTACGCTATTATACCTGATCATTGGGATGATTCTCCTGATCTTCAGGAAGCGTTTATTGGTAAAGCCCCTGAAAAATGGCATGATCAAAATGATCTTTTCAAAAAAAACGGATGACTGATATCAAAAACAGTAAAGATCTCCATGCTGCCATTGCACAATTGCAGGCTGATGTTCAACAACAGGAACATCGGATCAAAGCTGATTTCCATGCCCTCAAGGAACAATTCAAACCAGCCAATATATTGTCTAATAGTTTTGAAAAGATCACTGGTGTTCCCATCCTTCAAAAAAAGGGTGGCATTGCTGGTGGAATAATTAAAATTGGACTATCCCTCCTATTGGGAAAGATCATGGTGAAGGCTGAAGAAAAACTGGAGCACCAGGTGTACGACCTGATCGATCAGGGTTTCGACAAATTGAAAAACTTTTTGTCAACCCGTTTCCAAAAATCACCTGAGAAAGAAGAACCACCAGCTTTTGAAAATGAATTCAATGATTAACCTATGCAAAGCATTCACATGAGATTAATATTCTTCATTGCCTTAACCCTTGCCTGTTTCTCTTCCTGCAAAAAAGCCAAAGAAAAAACACAGGTTTCCAGTGCCAATATCACCGAATCGGTGTATGCATCCGGCATTGTAAAAAGCAAAAATCAATACCAGGTTTTTTCAACAGTGAACGGATTGATCGCCAAACTGCTGGTAACCGAAGGCGATACTGTTAAGAAAGGTGATCCCATCATCATCATTTCAAATGAAATACAGCAACTGAATAATGAAAATGCACAACTGGCGGCCCAGTTCGCAGCAGCCAATATCAATTCCGATAAACTGAACGAATTAAATGCGAATATCGAGTTGGCCAAGATCAAAATGAACAATGATCAATCGCTGTTACAAAGACAACGAAACCTTTGGACCCAGGGCATCGGTTCAAAAAATGAGCTGGACCAACGGGAACTTTCCTATAACAACTCCACCACTGCCTATCAGGCTGCACAGATGCGCTACAATGACCTGAAAAAACAATTGCAATTCAGTTCCGCACAGTCGCAAAAAAGCCTACAGATCAGCAGCAGTATAGCAAAAGATTATACCCTCAAAAGCAACAACAGCGGCAGGGTCTACAGCCTGTTGAAAAAACAGGGTGAACTGGTCAATACCCAGGGCCCGGTGGCCATCATTGGAGATGCCCATGCCTTTATGCTGGAACTGCAAGTAGATGAATACGATATTGCCAAAATCAGGTTGGGACAGCATATTGCGATTAGCCTCGACAGTTATAAAGGGCAGGCATTTGACGCAGTGGTCACCAAGATCAACCCATTGATGAATGACCGAACCCGGTCGTTTACCATTGAAGCAGATTTTGTTACCGAGCCCGCTTCCCTATTCCCCAATCTTTCCGTGGAAGCCAATATCATCATTCAAACAAAAGAAAAAGCATTGCTGATACCCCGTAATTTTTTGGTCAATGATACCACGGTGATCTTAGAAAATAATGAAAAAAGAAAAATTACCACCGGATTAAAAGATTATCAGCGGGTTGAGGTACTGAGCGGATTAAACAATGGTGATATCATCCTCAAGCCGGTGAAATGAATTACAAATTAATTTTCAACATCGCAAAATCGCTGTTACTCGCCAGGTGGAAACAAACCCTGGTGGCCGCTATTGGTGTAACGTTCAGCATCACCATGTTCATCACCTTGTTGAGTTTTATGACCGGGCTCAACGATCTTCTCGACGGACTGATCCTCAACCGTACCCCGCATGTACGATTGTTCAACGACATCAAACCCAATAAACATCAGCCCATCAATAGCACGGTAACTTATGGAAAGGATTACAATTTTATCAATTCTATAAAATCAAGTTCGAGCCGTCAGGAAATTTACAACAGCGGTGCCATTATGGAATCCCTGACTAAAGATGTTAATGTGATGGGGCTTGCGCCAAAGATCATTGCTCCCGTTTTTTTTAATGACGGCTCCATCGATATCACCGGCGTGATCAATGGCATTGATGTGGAAGAAGAAAGCAGATTATTGCATTTCAACGAATATGTTACAACAGGCAACCCGCTCGATCTGAAAAATGTTTCCAACAGCATTATTTTAGGAAAAGGTTTGGCCGACAAGTTAATCGCCAACATTGGAGATGTTGTGCAGATCACTACTTCCAAGGGTGAACGGTTTCAATTAAAAGTGATCGGTTTCTTTCAGTCGGGCCTTCTCGAATTCGACAAAACCCAAAGCTTTGCCACCCTAGGCACGGTGCAAAAAATTCTGGGCAAACCCAATTCCTATATCACCGACATTCAGGTAAAACTGTATGATATCAAAAAAGCACCTGCCCTTGCCCGTGAGTATACCCAACTGTATGGCGCCGATGCTGAAGATATTCAAACCGCCAATTCACAATTTGAAACCGGCAGTTTTGTTCGTTCCCTGATCTCTTATGCTGTGGGCATCACCTTGCTGGTGGTAGCCGGCTTTGGCATTTACAATATATTGAACATGATGATCTATGAGAAGATGGATTCCATCGCCATCCTAAAAGCCACTGGCTTTTCGGGAACCGATGTGAAACGCATCTTCCTGGTGATTGCACTGACCATTGGTTTATTTGGGGGAACACTCGGACTGGCATTTGGATTTCTGTTATCCTCGGTGATCGACCAGATCCCTTTTAACACAGCAGCTTTACCCACCGTAACCACTTATCCCATCAACTATAATCCGGTATTTTATTTAATCGGTTCATCATTTTCACTGATCACTACCTACCTGGCTGGATTTTTCCCTGCCAGAAAGGCAAGTAAAGTGGATCCGGTGATCATCATAAGAGGAAAATAATATGAGCGACATCATTCTTGAAGCCAGGGGCATCTGCAAATATTTCTACGATCCGGTTAAGGTTAAAGTATTGAATGAGATCAACTTCAGCATCAACAAAGGTGATTTTGTGGCCGTAACTGGAAAGTCGGGATGCGGAAAATCAACCCTGCTTTATATCCTATCCACCATGGATACTGATTACGAAGGCGAACTACTGATCGATGGAGAACTCATGAAAGGAAAAAAAGAAAAACAACTGGCTCGCATCAGAAATGAAAAAATCGGCTTCGTTTTCCAGTTTCATTACCTGCTCAATGAATTCAGTGTACTAAAAAATGTGATGTTGCCCGGTTTAAAACTTGGCAAATACAGTGATACAGAAGTAGCTGACCGGGCCATGGAAAAATTAAAAATGCTGGGCATTGAAAATCTGGGTATGAAAAAAGCCAATCAGTTGTCGGGCGGCGAAAAACAACGGGTAGCCATTGCCCGTGCGCTCATCAACGACCCGCTGATCATCATGGGCGATGAACCCACCGGAAATCTTGATAAAAAGAACAGTGAGATCGTTTTCGATATTTTTAAAGAACTGGCCGAACGGTATAAGCAAACGCTGTTGATCGTTACCCATGACCAGGGCTTTGCAGCTAACACACATCGCATCATTGAAATGGAAGATGGAAAGATCATTAAATAAAACAGATCCATGCACCCCAATCGCCTTTCATGAAATCAAAAAATAGGTTAACGGCATTTTGGAAAATACTGGGCCCCGGCCTCATTACCGGAGCCAGCGATGATGATCCCTCGGGCATTGCCACATACTCGCAGGCGGGTGCTAAATTCGGACTCACCACCTTATGGGCCGCAGTGGTTTCTTATCCATTGATGTATGTGATCCAGGAAATGTGCGCAAGGATCGGTATTGTAACCAACCGAGGACTGGCGGGTGTGGTAAAAGACAATTACCCTAAATGGGTATTATATGTATTGCTGTTATTCAGTTGTCCGGCCATCATTCTTAATATCGCAGCTGATATTGCCGGCATGGGAGCCGTTAGTCACCTGATCTTTCCAGCTGTTCCCGCCCCCTTCTTCAGCATTGGCTTTACGCTACTGCTCCTATTCGTTACCGTTAAATTATCGTATCGAAAGCTGGCGGCCATCATGAAATGGCTTTGCCTGGTATTACTGGTATACCTGGTTGTTCCCTTCCTTTCTCATCAGGATATAAAACATATCATCCGCAGTACTTTTATACCAAATTTTTCGCTCACCAAAGATTATATGATGGTGCTCGTGGGTGTACTGGGTACTACCATCTCGCCTTATCTTTTTTTCTGGCAAACTTCCATGGAAACTGAAATATATCAAGGAAGAAAAAAGCATATCATCCTGGATAAATTTATCCTGCCCAATATGAAAAAAGACATCCGCTATGGCATGTTCTTTTCGGTGATGATCATGTATTTTATTACCCTCACCGCAGGCACGGTACTGCACAATAATGGCGTACTGGAGATCAATACTGTTGAAGATGCAGCAAAAGCCCTGCAACCATTGGCAGGCGATATGGCCTATTCCTTGTTTGCGATTGGTGTGATTGGCATCAGTTTTCTGGCGATCCCGGTATTGGCCGGATCCTTATCCTATATCATTACCGAAACCCTGGGATGGAAAGAAGGGCTGAACAAAAAATTTCATGAAGCCAAAGAGTTTTATGGGGTGATGATCGTTTCTACCCTACTCGGACTGATATTACAATTGGCAGGTATCGATCCTGTAAAAGCCCTGTTGTATACCGCCATTTTATATGGCATCACCGCACCGGTAATGATCGGCATCATCCTGCATATCTGCAACAGCAAAAAGATCATGGAAGAATATACCAATAGCCTCTACAAGAACATCATTGGCATGATCGCCCTCTTGCTGATGGCCGCATCGGCAGTATTACTGGCCGTGTTCATCCTGAGGTAATAAATATTAATAATTTCTATAACAAAATTTTAAACATATCCGCAGCCAATCAACAATACCTGCTTGACTGATAATAATTTTATGTTTTCCTAACATTTGTCACCCGATGATTATGCAATAAGTTGTTACTTTGCCCACCATTAAATAATAATATGATTCATCCCTATCAATATGTTTCGCCACAAGAAGCATTATCCATTATCCAGAGTAATCAACGTGTTTTTGTTCAAGGCAGTGCCTGTACACCCGTTTATCTGCTGCACCAGCTGGCGCTGGAGGCGCATCGCCTCAACAATGTAGAACTTGTTTTCATCAGTGTACAGGGTGATGTGGAAGTGGACAAGCCGATCTATAAAGACGCTTTCCATATCAATTGCCTGTTTGTATCTTCTTCCATCCGCGAATCTGTGAATAACGGCTATGCCGATTTTATTCCTGTTTTCTTAAGTGATATACCGGATCTTTTCAAAAAGAATATCCTGCCCCTGGATGTGGCCATCGTTCAGGTATCGCCTCCCGATCAACATGGCTATTGCTCATTGGGCGTATCGGTAGATATTGCCCGCACGGCCGTAAATACCGCCAAATATGTGATCGCACAGGTGAACCCGCAGATCCCCCGTACCCATGGCGATGGCATGATCCATACCGATCGCTTTACCAAAATGGTATTGCATGAAGAAGCCTTGCCGGAAATAGATTATGCCGCAAAAATTGGTCCCGATGAATTGACCATTGGTCGCTATGTTGCCGAACTGATCGATGATGGAAGCACTTTACAAATGGGTATCGGCACCATTCCGGATGCCGTGATGCGTTCCCTGTATAACCATAAACACCTGGGCGTTCATACAGAGATGTGCAGTGATGGCATCATTGACCTGGTAGAAAAAGACGTGATCGATAACAGCAGGAAAAGTATCCATCCCAATAAAACCGTTACGAGCTTTGCACTGGGCACCAAAAAATTATACGATTATGTGGATGATAATCCTGCCTTCGCTTTTCTTGACATTGATTATGTGAACGACCCCCATGTGATCAGGCGGAATAAAAAAGTGATCGCCATCAACAGTGCTATTGAAGTAGATATTACCGGACAGGTTTGTGCCGATAGTATTGGCACCAAGCAATACAGTGGCATTGGCGGACAAATGGATTTTATGCGTGGGGCTGCATTGAGTGAAGGCGGTAAACCCATCATTGCGCTCACCAGCAGAACCAAAAGCGGAATATCGAGGATCGTACCCACCCTGAAAGAAGGTGCCGGGGTTGTAACCACCCGCGGGCATATTCATTATGTGGTTACAGAATACGGCGTGGCATTTTTATATGGAAGAAATCTTAGACAAAGAGCAACAGAACTGATCAATATTTCCCATCCGGATGACCGGGAAATGCTATACCGCTATTGTTATGAGCGTTTCAAGATCTTCCCATAGGATGCTGCTGCAATAATTTCAGCCAGCTGAAGAATAATCTTTGCTTGGCCAGAAGGATCACAAATTTCTTCTCATCTTTTGTTTTCTTATGAAAAAGATCCAGCAAGTTTTTGAAAGCTGAAGGATCTACGACTGTATGTTCATGCAGCATATCGGCTATGAGCAATACAGATAAAGGCACAGGCTGCTTTACAGGACCATATTTTTTCAGCAATTTCTTTTGAGCAAGTTCTCTGTTGAACCCATACTTGTTTCCAATATGGTGACTGATGGCATTGCTGATCGCGTTGATGTCGTAAAAAATTTGTTGCCTTGCAGCAGTTGATTGCAATTGCATGATGGAACCACTAAGTTTTTTTAACAAGGCTGCTGATCTTAGCGAGGCAGGAGTTGATCTTTTATCTTCAAATGCAGATGCAGCCAATTTTTTAAGATCGGGCTGCATGGGCCTGAATCCCATTTTATAGTAGAACCA
>CAIRHQ010000182.1 GCA_903878475.1 uncultured Bacteroidota bacterium
CTGCTTCAGTGCTTTGAACAAGGCCTGGGCCGATTCTTTTTTCTCCATCAAAATGCCCGGATGCTCAAACTCTATGGATTGTACCAACTCTTCTCCCTGGTTGCCAAATAACTGTTGAACAAAGGCAAATCTTTTTTTGCGTTTCTTTTTTTTCTCCTGATCCAATGCCTTCGACAACGTGATCCGGTAAAGCCAGGTAGAGAATTTAGATTCTCCTTTAAAAGAACTGATGGACTGGTAAACCTGCATAAATACTTCCTGCGTAATATCGTCTGCGTCTTGCGGGTTTTGTACGATACCGATCGCGGTATTGTACACCATATCCTGCCACTCATCAACCAGCTTGCTGAAAGCCGACTCATTTCCTTGCTGCAGTTGCTCCACTAATTCCGGTTGATTCAAAACGTTTTTCTTTTTGTCCAGTCTAAATTACCTAAAACCCGGGAGGAAAAGCACCCCCTGGCCTTGGACCCTCAAAATGATTATTGTTATTGGTATTTACTTTAGCCGTACCGAAATTCTTCAGTTTATAGGTGAACGTAAGCAGGAAATACTGTTGTAATACCTGATTGCGCACATCTTCAATAAATGATGGATCCACTGTTCTGGTAATACTCTGATTTTGTTTCAACAGATCGAACACAGATAATTTCAATTCTCCGGCCTGGTTCTTTAAGAATTTTTTACCGATACCGGCATTCCACAACACAAATTGTTGATTATATCCTGCACCCAAACCACTGTAACCGGTATAGCTTAGATCATTTTGTACAAACCATCCTTTCTTGCTCAACAGGTTTAATTGAAGGGCGGCACTCTGTGTGGTGTAATTGGTATTGTTGCTGGCATCTGCACTATTCTTAGTGTTGGTTACACTGGCATTATACGACACATTGAAATCAATGTACTGACTGATATTGCTTGAAATACCCAGTCCACCATTATAGGTATAATTGTTGGAGGTAGTGGATACCTTATTGTTCAATCCGGGTATTTTTGAATAGGTCACGCCTGCATTCAGGTTCAAATTCGATTTGATGAATTTTACCGGCATGGCATAAGTTAATAATGAACGAACACTCACGAACCCATCTAGGTTCACTGGTTTGGTCAGCTGCGAACCACGGTGAAGGGTAATCGCAGGACTAAGTGCCGAATCAGATTTAGCGATATAAGTTGCATTGGCTACATAATTACTGGCTTGTTGTAAGAACAGGTTGGCAAAAAAGCTTCTGCTGGTTTTGGTATTGGAAAATGTATATCGGGTACTAAGGGTATTGCTCACCTGTTGTTTCAGGTCGGGATTACCGCTCGTTACCATCAACGTATTGGAGTTGTCGATCACATTCTGCAACTGGCTGATGGAAGGTGGGTTGGTAGATGCCCGGTACATGATATTGATGGTGCTTTTGGCCGAGATCTTCTTACGCCACATCAGGTTGGGCAGAAAATTATTGAAAGGCTTATTCACTGATACTACCATCGGGAATAGTTGATCACTGGTCAGCTTCAGGTATTTATATGTACCTCCCACAGAGAACATATTATCGCGATCACCCACACGATAACTAACCCCTACACTTTGTGAGGCCTGGGTGCTGTTGAATTTATTAGAATAGCCGGTATCGAATAAACTATACTTGTTATTGGAATGATCGTAGTTAAAGGTTTCCAGATCTGATTTGTTCTTCGACACAGATGGATTGTA
>CAIRHQ010000183.1 GCA_903878475.1 uncultured Bacteroidota bacterium
GGCAGCAGGTTACCTGAATAAGGATACTGCTCCCGAACAACTGGTGAAAGCACTGCAGAAAGTGTTATTAGGAAAAAAATATATTTCACCTGCAGTTGCAGAAAAGCTGGCTAGTAATTATACGCACGAAACTACCGGCTCTATGCATGAACACCTGAGCGATCGCGAATTTGATGTCATGAAATTACTCGCTTCCGGCAAAACCGTGTCTGATATAGCTGATATGCTTTCATTAAGTGTCACAACAGTAAGTACTTATAGAGCCAGGATCATGGATAAAATGAACCTGAAAACCAACTCAGACCTGACCAAATACGCCTTGGAGAACCATCTAATTCTGTGATTCGATTCGTTAAGTAATGACCTGCTGTCGTGCCCTTGCCCAATTGGTTTAGTGTAAATTTTACAAAACAAAGGAATTTCTGATTACAGTAATTGGGGGGATTATGTACTTGATTTGGGGTATATTATTTGAGCATGCTTACCCCAAAGAAGAATATACTGATCGTTGAAGATACACGTGTCATTTCAGACATGCTGGTGGAGATGTTGAAGGAGAAGCATCCAGACTATTTATGCTATACTGCTTACAGCTATTTCGAGGGGCAGGATATTTTAAATCATCAAGATATAGAAGTGGCATTGCTGGATATCAATTTGCCCGATAAAAGCGGTATTGAATTATTGAAATACATCAAGCACTTCTATCCCCATATCACCGCTATCATGATCAGTAATTCGGCCTCTGAAACCTACCGGAATTATTGTAAAAAGGAAGGCGCCTATCAGTTCATCGATAAATCAAATGAATTTGAAACGATACCTGGCATAGTAGATTCAGCTTTCATGGCTTCCGCTTCCTGATGATCATTCCATCCCATTTTTCTCGCTTTCATTCGCTACTATTTTTGGGCATTTCGTACAGTATTCGGAACAAAATGGATAGATTATTCTAATTTTGTAAATAGAATTGACGATTGCTAAACCAACCCCGTTGTGGAAATAAATTTGCTGTATGGAAGATTGCACCAGTTATGAGCATATTGTGCCTGATATTTCAGGTACCAAATTAGAAAATAAATTCAGACATCTTTGGCAACTCGTTGGGAATACACCCATGCTCGAGATCATTTACCGGTATAAAAATAAGGTTGGAAAAGTGTATGTAAAATGCGAACACTATAACCTGACCGGTAGTATCAAGGATCGGATGGCTTTGTACATTTTGCAGCAGGCCTATTATTTTGAAAAGATAAAGCAGGGTGATATTATTGTAGAAGCCACTAGCGGCAATACGGGTATCTCATTCAGTGCTATAGGCAGGGCCTTGGGGCACGAAGTAAAGATCATCATGCCCGACTGGCTGAGCAAAGAAAGGAAAGACATCATTAAAAGTCTGGGGGCCGAAGAGATCCTGATATCAAAAGAAGCCGGCGGTTTTTTGGGCAGCATTGCCCTCAGTGAAAAAATGGCGGCTGAAAATGCAAGGGTTTTTCTGCCCAGGCAATTTGAAAACATTTATAACGCCGAAGCACATACGAAAACCACCGCCAAGGAAATATGGATGCAGTTGCAGTCGATCGATATTACTCCTGATGCCTTTGTAGCCGGAGTGGGTACTGGTGGTACCATCATGGGGGTGGGCCGTTTCCTGCAAGCCCGAAATAGTTCGGCTAAAATTCATCCGCTGGAGCCAACAGAATCACCAACTTTGTCTACGGGCTATAAAGTTGGCTCACACCGTATTCAGGGTATCTCAGATGAGTTTATTCCGGCCATCGTAAAACTCAACGAACTGGATGAAGTGATCAAAGTATCGGATGGAGATTCCATTATTATGGCTCAGAAGCTGGCCAGTGAACTCGGATTGGCAGTGGGGATATCTTCCGGGGCTAATTTTATCGGAGCCATTCAATTGCAACATCAATCTCCCGCTGATAATCTGAATGTGGTAACGGTATTTTCGGATAGCAATAAAAAATACCTCAGCACAGATCTGATGAAAATAGAACCCATCAAAGAAACTTATCTGGCACCCGATGTAGAATTATTGGATTATAAGGCGATACATAGGTAGGGGAACTAACTGGTTGAGGGGTTGAGGGGTTGAGAGTTTAGGGTTTAGGGGGACTTGGTTGCAAGGTCTTCTACTGAATTTACACAGCAAGATTCAAAATAGTTTCCCTTTTATTTATTTCTCGAATTGCGGCCTGATCACCCAGCTTTTATTATTAGGCTTACGTACCACCAGCCAGTAAAAAAAGAATGCGGTGCAGGCGAGGGTAATGGCGGTTATGCTCCAGGCGGGAAGGGTATTGCTGAGGTTCACCAACATACCGTCGGTACCAAATTTGCCAAAGCCTAATAGTGATGGTATCCGATACCAGTAATAACAGGATACTGCTGCAGCAGCAAACAAGCTGATGATCTTACGTTCATAAGCCACAGGAGCCAGCATCGACAAGAACACGTATACACAAATGGTAATTGCAAAACCCGTTAGCGGTAACGCATAGGTGCCGAAAAAATTGGCTGATGTACTTAACATCAACTCATCGGGTACATGAAACCATCCCCAGATAAAGCCGGGTAACCCACCGGTAATGAGTAATCCACTGATCTTATGATAAATGGTTTTAGTAGCTGCTTCAGGATGAATATTAGGAGTAGAGTCGGGACAAGGGATCACACAATTCCTGCATTGGTCGCAATGGGCATTGGGTAAGGAGCCCCACACATTGCTGCCATATAATTTTTCAACCGGATGTACCGGACAAAGCCCCGAACACCAGGCACTTTTCCATTCGTAAAAAAATCCGGTGATCAATCCTATAACGGTAAGCGAAATGATCAATAGCGCTGTGGCATGTCCGTTATTATTGAAAACAGCATGCCTCAACGGAACAATTGCGTACAATGCCAATACCGCTACCAGGTTTAGTTTTCCTAATTGGGTAATGCTAAGTTTTTTTCTTTTCGAGAGACCTAGATGCCGGGGTAATAGCACGGTACTAGCCATCGGACAAACATTCCGCCATAATCCAGTGCCTACCACAAATAGGGCAGGAGCCACGGGGATCAAAATATTCCAAAACAGCATGATCCCAATGTTTGGAAAAAAAATAAGGCAACATAAAATTATTGCGCCAACGATCCAAACGGCAAATTGTGCAATTCGCCATATAAGTACCGATCGATTTGATAACTGGTCGCCTGATTTAAATTCAATGGTAATATCCGCCATTTACTGCTTGATTGTTGATTTTTCTTATGCGTATGGGCAAATTAAGGCAAACCGGAAATAAAAAAAGATGATTTTGCTCATAAACTTTCAAGTTAGATGGATTCATCCTATTGCTTCAACAGCATATAGCTATAGGCCGGCAAATTAATTTGAGTGGTCAGGGATACCGGACCTGAATTGATCTGATCTGTCCAACTGGAATTTGCCAAACCTGCCGGTAACACATAATTACTTGTACTGTTTCTCAAATTGGCGAGTACCAGTATTTTTTCTCCAGGAACATCTTTGGTAAATGCACAAATATTTGTGTTGCTATATGAAATTAAACTACCACGTCTGATGGCTACACTATTGTTTCTCACCGCAAGGATCTTTTTGTATTCAGCCGTAATGTCGGGGTTGATTGTCCATCCAATCTTTGTGCCGGTAAAGGGAAAGGCCAATCGGTAGGGCGTTCCCACTTCCTGTCCGTTATAGACCATGGGTACCGATCTCATATAAGCAGCTACTACAAATGCGGCCATGGATCCGTTTCTTCCACCAAAAAGATCAAGCGGTGTTCCTTCAGCACCATTCACATCATGGTTGCTGGTATAGCGAACTACCAACTGACTGCTACCCGCATTGATGTATTCTGAATTATTAAAATTATCGATCAGTTGAGCCGATTGATTATTATTAAAAATATTTTTTAACTGCCCATAAAATCCGAAACCGAAATTGAAATCGAAACCGGCTCCGAAATTGGAACTCCTGCTGCCTTCGGCCAATAGTAACAATTTATGGGTACTGATGTTACGGAGTGTATCGATGGCCTGTATCCAAAAATTTGCGGGTGGCCCATCAGCATAATCACATCGGAAACCATCTATATTGGCGGTATACACCCAGTATTTCATGTCCCTGATCATTTCTAACCTCATGGCTGCGTTATTGAAATTCAGTTGGGCTACATCGTTCCAGCCCATACCGGGTGGACTAACAATATTTCCCCCTGGATCTTGTAAGTACCAGTCTTTATGGGTGCTGGTCCAGGTATTGTCCCAGGCCGTATGGTTGGCTACCCAGTCAAGGATGATGCTCATGTTCCGGGTATGTGCCGCGTCTACCAATGCCCGTAAGTCGGAGAGGTTTCCGAACTCAGCCGCAATTGATTTATAATCTTTCACACAATAGGGTGAGTTAACCGAATTGAGGCTGCCCACCGGGAAAATAGGCATCAGGTAAACCACATTAATGCCTAAGGCTTTAATAGAATCTATTCTGGCGAGTACGCCCTGTAAATTACCGGCTGCGCTGAACACCCGCATATTCACCTGGTAAATACTGGCATCGCGTGGGTCGGTAACATTATTAAAGGGTGTTCCATTTTGTGTGAATGATGAATCCGTCACCGGCGGCAAAATAGGTGATGGGGTTGGAGAGGGTTGTGTTGATTTGCTACAGGAATTAAATATGACCAATATTAATATCAGGGATATGGAATTCAGAATTTTCATAAGAAGCATATTTCGGCAGTAAAGATAACGGATACCTGTTGTTTTAGCTTTTCGAATTCATCAGGTAATCGAATAGACTGATCTCGGTAGGAAGTTCCAGTTTTTTTCTTAGCCTGTATCTGCTGATCTCAACCCCTCTAACAGAAATATTCATGAGCTGGGCAATTTCCTTTGTTGATAAATTCATCCGCAGGTAGGCGCATAATTTCAGTTCATTGCCCGTGATGGTAGGGTGCTTTTCTTTTAAGCCCACCACAAAATCACTATGCACTTTATCAAAATGTTTGGTAAAATTCGTCCACTCCTTGTCCATATTGTCATCTTCACTCAGCGTTTTGATCACTTTCTTTAATTCGGCGATGGCATGTGGGTTTTCCAATCCTTTCATCACTTGTGAAAGTTCTCCCTTGATCTTCGAAAGCAGTTCTCCTTTTTTAACAAGGTGCATAGCCGAAGATGCCATTTCAGAGTTGGTGAAATTGATCTCGGCTTCCAACTTTTCATTGCGTACAGATACCAGTTCACTTTCCGTTTTACTTAATTCCAGATCATGTATGTAACGCAGTTTATTTTGTTCCTCTTCATATTTGGCTTGCTGCTTTTCAAATTTTTTGTGTTGCCAACCGTATAAAAAATAAAGCCCCAAACCCAATAGGGCAGCGTAAACGAGATAAGCCCACCACGACAAGTACCAGGGGGGCAACATGGAGAATGTAAAGCTGGCTGGTGCCGATTCGCTGCCAAGATTATTTCTCACTTTTACTTCAAAAATATATTTACCGGAGGGCAGGTTGGTGTATTCTTTTTCGCTTCTTTTCGTCCAGTCGGACCAGTTGCCATCAAATCCTTTCAGCCGATAACTGTATTCCAGGTCCGATTGGTAACCAAACAGCGAAGAAGAAAATTCGAGCCGTATGGTTCCCCAATCGTAGTTGATCTTTGGAACTTGTTGCTCATCCTGTTCCTGGGGTTCATTTACTTCTTTAAAATATCCGCCAAATAATAAACTATCTGTTTTGCTGATGATCCTTACTGTTCTGATCTGCACATGCAGTTTGGGAACTGTTTGTTTATACTTATCAAAATTGATATGGAAAAATCCTTTTTCTCCGCCCAGGAAAATATTGTTTTCATCCACCGGGTAAATGAATTCGAAACCGCTGAGGATCTTATTATTCAGTTCAGGGAAATAAATAGTAGCAGGCGATTTCCCGGATAGATCAAGAACGCCCAAGCTCTTTTCATGTATGAACCAGATATTTCCTGAGGGGTCTTCTTTCAGATAACGGATACTTTGTGTTCCCAACATGTTTTTGTAATAGTCTGTGGGTTCAAAAATATTTTTTTGCGGGTTGTAGTTATAGATCCCTTTTTCTGTGGCCACCACCACTTCATTTTTTATTTTGTAAACATGGTTATTTAGGGAAGAGGGTAAGCCGTTCTTTTCAGTATAAATGATGGTACTATATGTTCCGTTGGGTGTTTTGCTTATTTTGTAAACTCCATGGTAGGGATGTGAAACCCAGGTATTCCCGTTTTTGTCGATGGCAACAAATCTGGAAGACTCTTTAAAATTCGGTATCTCTTCTTGCTGAACGAATTGATTATTGCTGCTGTTGAATAAAACCAGACCGTTGTAATAACCCGCCAATACATGCGGAGTGGGAAATGTAGCTGATTCCGGTACAAAATTCCAGAAGCCCGGGTTACTGGAGATCTGAGCAGCAGAATTATTTTTTATGAGGAACGCGCCATCATGATGGCCCATCAACAATTGATTATTGATCTCTGCAAGTCCCCATACCTGCCCCTTAGTATTATTTACTGCAGTAAAATAGCCCTTACTAAAACTAAGGTCTTTCATCGGTTGAAGGGGAACACTGAAAAGTCCATTGGAGGTGCCTGTATATAATTGGTTATTGTAAATAATGGCCGTATAACCCGAACCATCCTGTGCAACCGGGTGAATCTGTTTGATGGCACTGTTATATGCCACCAGGTCAACGCCATTGTCTAGCCCTAGCCACAGATTACTTTGGTTGTCGAGGAAGATGCTCAGTACATTATTATTTTGCAGGCCTTCGGAACCTGAAAATCGCTGAATGATATTCCCCGTCAGGTCGATGATATACACTCCACTATTATTGGTAGCCAGCGCGATCCATTCTTTGTTTATCGAGGTGGCTGCATAGATCCTTTCACTTTCAAACAGGTTGTTGTTAATGCTGGCAAGTTTTGAAATGGCTGTTCCGGAAAGAATAAATATGCCATTCTTAAGGGTGGTTACCAGTGCACTATCATGTTCAAGGGGTAATATTCCTGTAACAGGGTCATTTAAGGGGAGCAGGTTCTTAAAAGGCATTGGCGACCATACCTCATTTTCAAAATGCATCAGCCCTTGTTTATAGTCGTGTGCATATAGTTTACCATTACAAATGCCGAGGTAC
>CAIRHQ010000184.1 GCA_903878475.1 uncultured Bacteroidota bacterium
AAAAGAAATCCCCTAATTATAGGGGATTCTTGGTATCGGGGAGCAGACTTGAACTGCCGACCTTCGGGTTATGAATCCGATGCTCTAACCAGCTGAGCTACCCCGACAAATAATTTTAATATGAATCCGATGCGCTAACCATCCGCCGTGGCGGATACCCCGACAAACGGGCGGCAAATATAAGCGTTTTTGGCAAAAGGAAAAGCAGTATAAGACCAAACAGCAAAACAATTGATTGAACCCAACAAAAAAGCCCCTTTCGGGGCCTTTGTATAATATTATTATTTTATTATTTGAACCTTAGATTAACGCTAACAATATTCGACTGCAGGTCATTGCTCCGGGTATAATGCCCAAAACGCAGTTCCAGCATATTGAGATATTCGATACCCAAAACCCCTTTTGGTGGCGAAAACCTGATCCCCATCCCAAAGAAATTACTGCTGAACTTGCTTAGATCATAATCACTCGTATGATAAATACTATTGGCATCATTCTGTTTATAGGGTGCAAAATAATCGATGGCCGATTGCATATAAAACCGATAAAACGGACTTATCGACACAAATGGCGTGATCTTTATAGGGGTTTCAATATTGGCCGTATGTGCTTTCAAGCCCCAACTATCCTGATAATACCGATAATAGGCTCGTACAATTATCTTGTCGCCGATAAAATAATTGGCTCTTAATGCCAACGGAATCTTGAAACGGGTATCCGGTAATACATCCATCCCTTCCTTTCCATTGCTAAAATAAACCCGGTGGAAGGGCAGACTCAAAAATCCTTTTTGATAAGCCAGATCCATTAAGAAAGCCAGCTGGAATTTTTTATTGACTACCTGCGACAAACTGAATCCCAGATTAAATGAATTACGGGGTGATGTTGGATACACATGGTCATCGCCCCTTGATGCACCCGAATTAGCACCAACTGGTGCAAATTCTATCGGCTGGATAATGGATACCTGATCAAAATAGGCATTTGCCTTTACGCCAAATTCCCGATTCCTATTTCTTGATGATTTATTAAAACTTACTCCCACCCCAATCGATGTGTAATCAAATTCATGAGAATAGGAAGCATTAAAGCCAACAAGCGTACCCTTCTTCTCATTTTCAATTCCGTAAGAAACAGAAGGATAAACCCTAATATCCCTGGAAGATGCACTCGACAAATTCTTTGGATTGATATTATCAGAGGAAGCAGAAGTATAATAATCGATACCGGCTTCAATGCCAATACTGCGCTTCCGATTCTTGAAATCGTAATGCGACATTTTCAATTCAATGCTGTTGGCATAATCGGTCAGCTTCTCGGTTCCGATACCGCCTGTTACAGCCGAATGATTCCCCTCCTGATGATAATAACTGGATACAAAATTTACCTCGTCAATTTTCAAGGCACGGCTCTTATATACGCCACTATCGCCATTGGGATCCTGTGAAAAAGCAGCTAATATTCCGATGTAAAGTCCTAATACCGCTAGTGAGATTTTTTTCATTTCGTATTGATAAAAGATTTTACAAATTAATTACACCCACAGCCGCCACCGGTTTTTCCACCATTGGCACCAGATGCACCTTCGCGATACAATTGAAAACTTGTTTCGGTCTTCTCTACCTTACGGGCATGCAATTCCATCTCTGCATCATTGATATATTGCTTTTGATAAGGCTTCACGGCCGTACAGGATGCAAAAAAGCTGATTGCCAGCACTGCCAAACCTATTTTCATTTTATTCATTATCGGGATATTTTGATATTATTTGAAACGTACACTTTATTGTTGTCGTCGATGATGATACACTCCACTCCTTTCACCTGATTGATCAGGTTGAGCCCAACTTTAATGCCCATCACCGTTACAGGTGTGGCCATGGCATCGGCAATTTCGGCATGCTGACTGATGATCGTTACACTTTTAATTCCCGTAACCGGCAATCCTGTTTTGGGATCAATCGTATGAGAATATTTTTTTCCGTTGATCATCACATATTTTTCATAATTGCCACTGGTAGCCACCGCCATATCACTGATGTTGAGGTAGGAAAAAGGATGATCTGCCGCATCCGGATTGGAAATGCCGATCGTCCAGGGTTGGCCATTGGGCTGACAGCCCCAGGTACTCAGATCTCCGGAAGCGTTTACGATACCACTTTCAATACCCTTACGCCTTAATATGATCTTTGCCCTTTCAGCCGCATATCCCTTGCCAATACCGCCAAAGCCTATACGCATTCCCTTCTCTTTTAGATAAACGGTACAATCCTCCTTATTGAGGATGATATTTTTATAATTGATCAGCCGCACCATTTTTTTTGCTGTGGCTGCATCGGGAAGAGATTTCATATTCTGGTCGAAATTCCAAAGCCCTTTGTCGATCGATCCGTAACTGATATCAAAGGCACCCTGGGTAAGCTCTGATATCCGGATGGAGCGTTCGATGATATCATACACTTCCTGATTTACCCGAACCGGTTTTATGCCGGCATTTCGGTTAATAAGATTGGTTTGACTGAGTTCATTAAAGGTGGTCAATAATCTTTCAATTCTCCTGATCTCTTCTACAGCAGCGTCGATACACATATTGGCTACCAGCTCATGCTCGGTAACCACGGAAATTTCAAAACGATTGCCCATGAGTTTGAGCACCCGTTTGAAAATCGCTAATTCAATTGCTGTATCAACGACCTGCATAGGTATACTGTTTTATTTCATCAACAAATGATTCGGCTGAACCATCGGGAAATCCGTCCCACTGTTTTATTATTTTTCCTTCCGCAGTGAGCAGCACGGTGAAAGGAAATTTTCCTTCCTTGTTATACCGATCGGCAAGGGCTTCATTCTGCTGTTCCAGTGGCTTTGCTAATTTGTTCTTTTTTAACCGGGGAAAATCGGCATTAACCAACACCAGGTTATCCGAAGCAAAATTTTCAAAATTGGATGATCCAAATATCTCCTTGTGCAGGCGCATGCAGGGCAAACACCAGTCGCTCCCCGAAAAATTCAACAAGATCAATTTATGCTCGGTTGCCGCCTGTACTTTGGCTTTTTCAAAATCTGTTTGCCAGATAGCAGTTTGTGCAACAATTAACCCTGCCAGTAGAAATGTAATCAATTTCATAAGAAAATATTTTATGCAATGGCTAATTGATGTTCAACCATAAGTCTTTAAACTAATGTAATGGAGTTTCTTCGTCCACCCCACCATTACCATTCATATTACTTTGATAAAAATAGTTTTATGCAAAAACCATACCCCAATGCATTCATCTTGATTATTTCAAACGTTAGCCAGTTCTATCCCTCCTTATTAAGATGGTAAAACGATGGAAATGGATGGCTATACTTATTAAAATAATGTTTTAATCAATAGTTATTTTAACCAAAGATGCAGGAACAGTGTGAATAGTAGGGAGGTGAGAATGAATTATTAATTAATTAATAACAGATTTTAACAAAAAAACGCCGAAAGCTCACATATGCTATCTGGTACTTATGTATTGAGCAGTTGCTCCAGCCTTTCGCTAAGCTTTTTTGCGTTTGGAAGCACCGCATCTTCCAGCAATATATTCATGGGAATGGCAGGAATATTCAACGCGCCCATGACTTCCACCGGCGCATCCAGGTAGCGGAAGCATGCCTTGCTAATGCGGCCAGCCAGTGCTTCGGCAAAAGAATTATTTTGCTGTTCTTCTGTGAGTATCAAACATTTTCCGTGCTTCTTCACGCTTTCAAACAATAGTTCCTCATCCAGCGGGAATAATGTACGCAGATCAATCAGTTCAATTTTTCCGCGGAAATTCATAGCGGCGGCCTTCGCCCAATACACACCCATACCGTATGTGATCACACAACAACTCTCGCCCGATTCAATAGACTGTTCATCGGCCTGCAATACCACCCTTGCCTTTCCTAACGGTATAATATAATCGCGATCGGGCTCAATGGTTTTTGCTTCCTCGGTTCCGGGAACCTTACTCCAATAAAGACCTTTATGTTCCAGCACCACTACCGGATTGGGATCCAGGAAGGCTGCTTTTAATAAACCTTTCATATCGGCTGCATTGGAGGGATAAACTATTTTAATACCCTTGATCGACAATAAGGTTGTTTCAACCGATCCACTATGATATGGACCGCCTCCGCCATAGGCCCCAATGGGAACCCGAATCAGGGTTTGTACAGGAAATTTGCCGCAACTCAGGTAACAGCTTTTTGCAATTTCGGTTGCAAGCTGATTCAAACCCGGATAGATATAATCGGCAAACTGAACTTCTACAATTGGTTTTATTCCCAAAGCACACATACCCACTGTGGAGCCAATGATATAGGCTTCCTGTATGGCTGTATTGAAAACACGATGATCGCCAAACTGTTCTGCCAGTGTAGCCGCTTCCCTGAAAACGCCGCCCAGCCTTCTTCCTACATCCTGTCCATACAATACTGCTTCCGGATGCTCTTCCATGATCTCGCGGATAGCAAAAAGTGCAGCATCCACCATCAATACTTTTTCATTGCCGGCAGGACTGCGTTGTCCCAGCTCAGCATTGACCGCAGTGGGCACAAAAACAAAGTCTTCCACCGTTGCAGGATCGGGTTCTGGCGATGCCACTGCCTCCTGGAAAGATTTGCTCACCAAGGCAATAGCGGTTGTTTCTATATCAATCAGCTCATCTTCAGCACACCCCAGTTCTAAAAGTTTATGCTTCAATTTTGGAATGGGATCATCTTCAAATTGCCGGGTCAGTTCTTCTTCTTTGCGATAAAATTCTTTTCTTACACCACTGGTATGATGGCCCAGCAACGGCACTTTCGCATGCACCAAGAAAGGATGTCTTTCCTTCCGCACTTCCTCCACCACATTCTTCATCACTTCAAAACTTTTTAAAAAATCGGTGCCGTCGATGCTGATCCGACTGATCCCTTTAAATCCTTTCACCATTTCACTGGCATTGCAGGTACGGGCTTCTTCAGCCGTTACACTAATGCCCCAGTTATTGTCTTGCACCAGGAATATGACCGGTAACTGATGCAAGGCAGCGAACTGGAAGGCTTCACTTACTTCGCCTTCGGTTACGGCAGCATCTCCCATGGAACAAACCACCACAGGCAATTCACCCTGACTGCCTTTTTGTAATGATTCTGCGTTTATGCGTTCCAGATACTTTATTCCCTGGGCGATACCGGTAGTAGGGATAGCCTGCATACCTGTGGCACTGCTTTGATGAATGATATTGGGTTTATCGGTACCCCGGTAATTGGGGTGACTATAATATTCACGTCCGCCGGTAAAAATATCTTCGCCCTTGGCCAGCAATTGCAACATCAGCTCGTAGGGTGAGAATCCCAGTCCGAGCAACATGGATTCATCGCGATAATAGGGACTTACAAAATCGCAGGGCAATAAATTAAACGCTGTGGCCAGTTGAATGGCCTCGTGCCCCATGGAAGTGGAATGCACATATTTGCATACCTGTCGGTTGGCTTCATATATATTAGCCATGGCCCTGGCGGTGCACATCAGTCGGTAAGCCTGTATCAAATTATCAGTTGCAATCATATATGAAGAAG
Organism: uncultured Bacteroidota bacterium; assembly: GCA_903878475.1. GTDB lineage: Bacteria > Bacteroidota > Bacteroidia > Chitinophagales > Chitinophagaceae > Ferruginibacter. The sequence goes on from CAIRHQ010000184.1 coordinate 5,577, forward strand.
TAAACCTAATGATAAAAATAGGCTCATTCCGGTAAATAAAAAATCGCTATAAAAAAATCATAGCGATGGTATACCATTGAAGCGGGAACTGCAAGACTTATTTTATGGTAAGTTCCAACAGTTTCTGGTCTTCATAAAAACATTCCAGCTCATCTCCTACCACACATTCTCCCACACCTGCGGGTGTTCCGGTAAATACCAGATCGCCGATATTGAGTGAAAAATAATTGGAGATATG
>CAIRHQ010000185.1 GCA_903878475.1 uncultured Bacteroidota bacterium
CACCTAAACACCTAAACACCTAAACACCTAAACACCTAAACACCTAAACAACTAAACACCTAAACTCCTCAACCAACTTTAAACCTTAAACTTTAAACCTTAAACGTTCCAAACGTTCCAAACGTTCTCCCTAACAAAAGGGCCGTCTCTGTAACGAGACGGCCCTTTCCATATTTACAAAGTTCTTCGGTTAAAAAATATAACGCAGACCTACTTGTAAAGACCAGGTGCTGCTGGTAGATGTGCTCCTGATAAAGGTTTTGTCAACCAGTACAGAAGTTGTTTGTCCGTTAGGAATATAAGTAGCCAATTGATACCTTACTTCACCGGTAGTGGCATTCTTAGTAGCCCTCAGTGGGTTGTTCACTACGAAGAAATCGCGCAATCCCCAATCTTTGTTCAGCAGGTTCAGGATATTATAGCAATCAACACTGAATTGTAAAGTATGTCTTCTTTTACCAATATTGGTGAAGATATCTTGCAGCAATTTAGCATCCAGTTTATGATAGAAAGGATAATGAGCACCATTTCTTTCTGCAACCTGACCCATATGCTTGCTCAGGTATTTATCCTGTGCAACGAAGGCGAAGAATGCATCACTTTGTTGTTGTGCTGAATAAGTAACTGCTGTAGCACCACTACCTACAGTAAGTGGAGTGAACGTGATCTCTGAAGCAGATTTAGGAACATACATCAGATCAGAACTATTACCATCATAGTTTACATCGGCAGAATTGCTGAAGCCAGATGGAGCTGTACCACCGGCAGAGCCATAGATATAACTGATACGGCCGCCTTGGTATTGAGAACCTTCATACACCAATGACAGGGTAGTACCCAAGTGTTTGAAGTATTCTTTTCTGTATGAAACAGCACCGATGATACGATGAGGTGAAGTAAAGTTTGAGAAAGACAATTCTTTGTCATTCTGTGTACCTGATGTTGGGTTGCCCGACCAGGTAGAAGAGGCTGTAGAACCGGGGTTAGCGGTTACATCCATGGCTGAACTAAAGGTATAGGCCAATGAAGCGTACAATCCTTTTGCAAAGCTTTTAGATACCTGGGCAGTGAAAGAGAAAGAACCGCCGGCATTATTGTTCTCCAATACGATGGCATTGGCATAGGCATTATACAACCTTCTGGTAGAAGTGGTAGTATTGGCATAGCTAGGCCTGATGGATCCACCCAGATTAACTGTGCTGGTAGGAGCGATCTGATTAGCATTACGCATGATAGTTGCGTTCAGGTCTTTTGTATAGATCGCGTCAACAGACAAGGTCCAGTTCTTGGCGAATTTTTTATCGAATCCGAGATTGCTTCTCCATACCTGAGGGAATTTGTATTTTTTGTCGATCAGCACAAATCCAGCAGAGTTTGGAACAGGAGAAGGAACAGTGAATAATGACTGCCATTGTGCTGGATCAGGATTGAAAGTGATGGTGCTTAACTGAGTTGCATTGGCCAGTGCACTTACCTGATACATACCACTGTTGGTAGGCATATTGGTGAGGTATACAAAAGGAATCCTTCCTGTATAAATACCGGTTCCGCCATGTATGATCATGCTTTTATCTCCTTCCATATCCCAACGGAAACTAACCCTTGGTGAAAAATATAAAGAAGGTTTTGGAAACTGACCGGTAGAATAATTGGTAGAAACACCTTTTCTATCAGGGAATGTTAAAGCAGTAATGGCAGGGTTCTCCAATGGCTTATCAGGATAAGAAGGCCTGTCGATACGTAAGCCATAAATGAATTTGAACCTTGATGTTACATTATATTCATCCTGAGCATACAGTGCCATCTGTGCAATTTTCATAGCAGCAGAATAAACAGCTGATTGTCCGGGCACCCTTGAGAAAGTATACGTGTATGCGATAGGGTGAGATCCAGGGGTCATGAACTCGGCCAAAGAACCGTAAGTGTAATAACTCTGAGATCCAGCCATGAACATATTACCTACATACTGACGCTCATAGGCACCACCAATGGTGATGATATGACGACCTGCATAGATATTGAAATTCTCTGTGATGTTGAAGATATTGTTCTTAACATCATTGTTATATGTGAATGGCTCATATCCTGCACTCATATAGTTGTTGCGCGCGCCACCGGCATAAGTAGCCTGTGCACCACTCTTGGTTGGATCGCCAATGATATCAATGAAGGGGAATACAGTACTGGGTGAAGTACGGGTATCCCTGATCTGAGTATAAGTAGAAATGATCTGGTTAGAGAATCTTCCTTTCCAGTTACTGTTGATCTCCACAGCACCTGATCTAACCACATCCTTAAATCCATAATTTGAATTGGCAAATGACATAGCATTTGGTCCGAAACGGGAAATAGAGGTCCAGGCATTTGGTCCGCCAGTACCACCATTGGGAACACTTGACGAATTCAATGCAACATCATTGGTACTTACCAGTTCGCTGTATTTTGCAGTGAATTTATGAACGGTACTAATGTTCCAGTCGATCTTAGCCAGGTATTTATGGTTAGTGCTCTGGAAATTAGGGAAATTATCATAGGATCCGGTCTCATATCCAAAAGCTGATTTCAGGTAATTAGAGAATTTAGCCAGTGAATCTACTTTAACAGCTGAAGTGTTTCCACCTGAACCAGAACCGCCGGTTGGTGTATAGGTAGTTCCCGGAGGAAGGGTCCTTTTTTCATATTCGGCGTTGATAAAGAAGAATAATTTGTTCTTGATGATCGGTCCGCCGATGCTTCCACCATAAATATTGGTTTTATTGGTGGTTTGAGCAGGCAGTTTAAGATCGCCAACCTTGGTACCGATGTACGACTGATCCCTATAATAAGTATAAGCAGTTCCTTTAAAAGTATTGGTACCACTTTTTGTAATGGCAGCAATATTACCACCGGTAAAATTTGATTGTTTTACATCATAAGGCGCAATATTCACACTCACCTCTTCAATGGCATCCAAAGAAATAGGATTGCTGCCACCGCCTGGTAATGGATCTGTACTTAAACCAAAATTGTTATTAAGGTTGGCACCATCCACGGTTACATTATTATAACGGGCATCCCTACCTGCAATATTTGTGCCGGTGGATTGTGGGGTTAGGCGTGTGAAATCAGTGATACTACGACTGATGGTTGGTAGCGTAACGATCTGGCGCTGACCCACATTGGTGGAGGCACCGGTCTTCAGATTGGCTGAACCTTTTGCCGTTACCACTACTGTGGTTAGGGTAGAAGCCATTGATTCCATGTTCAATGACATGTTATAATCATCGCCCAGGGTTAGCGAGAATCCTTCGATATCTTGTCTTTTAAAACCAATGAACTCGCAGGTTAACTTGTATGGACCTCCCGAGCGTAAGCCCGACAAGGTAAAAGTTCCACTTTTTTTGGAAACAGTGAAATACTTGGTGCCAGAAGGCTCGTGCACCACGGTGATGGAAGCACCCGCTAGGGCTTCTCCATTAATTTGTTTTACAGTACCAGAAATACTACTGGTTGTTACCTGGGCTTTCATTGCAAAAGGGATAGCAAAAAAAGCAACCAATAATGGCAGAATTTTCTTTATAAGCATATTAGTTCGGTTTTATGGGCAAAGAAAGCGAATAATTGGCGAATTACAGCCAACTTTTATTAACAAAATATTAGGCAACAACTGCTTATCAATAGCTGCATCGGCAAAGGATTTAGTTTCCTTTGGCAGATTGGGGTGATGCCACTTGAATTTTTTCCCGAATTCAACAGCCTTTTTGCCAAACTAAACCCACAAACCAAGTACCTTTGCCCATTAATTTTTTTATATGTTAGATAGCATTGAATCGGCGATCGCGGATATTAAACTGGGTAAACTGGTGATCGTAGTGGATGATGAGGACCGCGAAAATGAGGGTGACTTTATTACCGCGGCTGAAAATGCCAGTGCCGAAGTGATCAATTTCATGAGCACCCATGGCAGAGGGCTTATCTGCGCTGCCCTAACGGAAGAACGCTGCAATGACCTGCTTTTACAACCCATGGTGAGTGATAATACATCCCTGCATGAAACGGCTTTTACCGTTAGCGTTGACCTGCTGGGAAATGGCTGCACAACGGGCATTTCGGCACAGGACAGGTCGAAGACCGTATTGGCACTGATCAATCCGGATACCCGGCCGGATGACCTGGGACGACCCGGACATATCTTTCCGCTGAGGGCTAAAAAAGGAGGGGTTTTGAGGCGCTCAGGGCATACTGAGGCAACCATCGACCTTGCCCGTTTGGCAGGATTATCCCCTGCAGGAGTATTGGTAGAGATCATGAATGAGGACGGAACCATGGCCCGATTGCCACAGTTGGAGGAAATAGCGAAAAAATTTAATCTTAAGCTGATCTCCATAAAAGATCTGATCGAATACCGGCTGCAACAGGAAACCCTGATCCGCGAATCGGTTCGGGTAAATATGCCTACCAAATATGGCGATTTTGAACTCATTGCCTTTGAACAGGTGAATACAGGAGAGATCCATATGGCACTTAAAAAAGGAAACTGGGAACCCGGAGAGCCGGTACTGGTAAGGGTTCATAGCAGTTGCATGACGGGTGATATACTGGGTTCACTGAGATGTGATTGCGGCGACCAGCTGCATCAGGCTCTGAAACAGGTTGACCAGGCAGGCAAGGGGCTGGTATTGTACATGAACCAGGAAGGAAGGGGTATCGGACTCCTGAATAAACTGAAGGCCTATAAATTACAGGAACAGGGATTAGACACGGTAGAGGCAAATCTGGAACTGGGCTTTAATATGGACGAACGCGATTATGGTATCGGAGCACAGATCTTGCGTCAATTGGGGATCAGTAAGCTGATCCTGATGAGCAATAATCCTCGCAAGCGGGCCGGATTATTGGGTTATGGTTTAGAGATCGTAGGCAATCAGCCATTGGAAATAAAATCAAATCCGCACAACGAAAAATACCTGAAAACAAAAAGGGATAAGATGGGGCACGAGATACTGAATGGAAAATAATGTGCTAAAAACTTTTTAAAGCTTATAAACCAGGAACCTTCACGGGTTCTTTTTTTGTGGCTTCAACCTTGGGTATGGTTTTATTCTTGGCCCGGTTCTTCTTAAAGAGCTCCGATATCTTATCATAATCGCGATGATAACTCAAACTCACACCCGAACGATTCCTTTGTCCCATGGTGAGGTCGATACTGGTTCGGTTAAAGCCTACTACCCTCAGTGAACCATCTTTATTCAAGAGCCATTCGATACTGATATCGGGGGTGATCAATCCCTTCTTGGCCAAC
>CAIRHQ010000186.1 GCA_903878475.1 uncultured Bacteroidota bacterium
GGAAGAAGCGCTGGCTTGTTATTTGCGTACGAATATGGATATGTTGGTTCTGGAGAATGTGGTGGTGGAGCGGGGAGGGTAACGTTTAAGACGTTTAAGGGTTTAAGGGTTTAAGGGTTTAAGGTTTAAGGGTTGGAGATTTCGTTAGGGATAATGGTCATCAATACAGAATGTCATGCTGAAGAACGAAGCATCCCGGCCGCTTAGGTAAATCAATCATTGGAGCCAATAACAAAAAGTAGGCTTGTCATGCTGAGGCACGAAGCATCCCGGCCGCTTAGGTAAAAATTAGAAATGATTGGTGCGAATGGGATCCTTCTCCCGATAGCTATCGGGATCAGGATGACGGACTCTTATTGGAGACTAGGTCCAACCGTGAAGCATCCCAACCGCATAGATAAAATTAAAAAATGATTAACTCGAGTGGGATCCTTCGTGCCTCAGGATGACGGACTCTTATTGAAGACCAGGTCCAACCATGAAGTAGACTTGTCATGCTGATCACGATGGCTAAATGGAACGTCCTCAACTAGTTATAGACATTGCCTGTAAAAAAGAGGGCTGTGAAACTGCATACTCTGCCCTAACCCTTAAACTGTAAACCCTTAAACTTTAAACCTTAATCACCCCATTACAAAATTGTAGTAAAAATATTACATGACATTCGTCAGTAGAGCTACATGGCCACTAAATAATATATGTAAATTTGTATTGAATACCTTACTTATGAAAGTTTCTTTAATTACCGTTACCCGTAACTCCGAAAAGTTTTTGGAATCCTGTATCCAATCCGTTCTAAATCAAGACCATACTGACATTGAACATATCATCATAGATGGTTGTTCAACAGACAGTACCATCTCCATTATAAAGCGGTACGAAGCGAACATTGATACCTGGATTTCGGAACCCGATCAGGGCATGTACGATGCCATCAACAAAGGGATGTCATTGGCAACTGGCGATATCATCGGCACTTTAAATAGCGATGATCTGCTGGCTTCACCCGATGTGATCTCCAATATTGTAAAGGCATTTAAACAAAATAAAGTTGACGCTGTTTATGGCGATCTGCAATATGTGCAGCAGGATAACCTGAAAAAGATTGTTCGCGAATGGAAAGGAGTAGAATACAGACGCACGCGCTTTACCTACGGTTGGATGCCTGCTCATCCTACCTTTTATTTCCGCCGTTCATTACTGGATACCTGCGGATATTATGAAACACATTTCTTTACCGCTTCTGATTATGAGTTCATGACCCGTTATTTATACGAACATCAGGTTAAAGCCATGTATATTCCCCAGTTAATGGTTACCATGCGTATGGGTGGCATGAGCAATGGTACCCTGGTAAAACGTTTAAGGGCCAATCGCAGAGATTATTTGGCCATGAAAAAGAACCATATCCCTTTTCCGATGATGGCTGCTTTTATCAAGCCCTTACTAAAATTACAACAGTATAAGGCGGCTCCTGCATTCAGGCTATTTTAGTATATTTTTATAGTTTATAGGCTTCTCTTTTTACCCATCCGGGTAACGAACCATTATGGCATTATTCGATCTTTTCAGAAAAAAGGATAGCAGCAATACGGGTGAATTGTTTTCATTCCGCACCGATATCCATTCGCATATCTTACCAGGCGTAGATGATGGAGCTCCCGATGTGGAAACAACGGTAACGCTTGTACGCGGTTTATATGATCTGGGTTTCAGAAAATGTATTGCCACACCCCATATTATCGGCGATCTGTACCGCAATACGCCCGAAACCATTGCTGCTGCACTGGCTAAGGCACAAGCCGCAGTAGCCGCTGCCGGTATCCCCATGGAAATCAGTGCCGCTGCTGAATATATGCTCGATGATCATTTTATGCAGTTGTTGAATACTGGTACTCCTTTACTTACCCTGCATAAAAATATTTTGCTTACCGAATTCTCTTATTCTATTGCCCCGGCCAATATTGAAGAACTTGCATTTAATATCCTTACCAATGGTTATTTGCCGGTACTGGCCCATCCCGAGCGCTATCCCTATTTTCACCAGCGCATGGAAGATTATAACCGGCTTGATGAACTGGGATTTCGGCTGCAGGTAAACCTGTTATCGCTTACCGGATACTATGGCAAGGCACCGGCAAAGGCAGCTGCCTATATCTTAAACGAAGGACTGGCCTCCCTCGTGGGTACCGATATGCACCATCAGCGACATCTTGATGCTTTGAAACATCCTGAGCACCGGGCAATTTTTCAGCGGTACCTGGGGCATCGGAAGTTTAATGAACTGGATGATATACTAGATTAGACTCTGAAAAAAAATTGCTCAAGTAGCGTATAAAAAAGGCCTCCTTAATCAGGAGGCCTTTTTTGTAAATTATTCATTCAACAATTACTGCTTCCTTACATATTTTGTAAGAATAACAATTAATTGTCCTTCCACTCTTCCTTCGATCTGTTCGGTATTATCGGCCACGATCCTGATATTCTTTACCACGGTGCCCAACTTCGCATTCAGGGTAGAGCCTTTTACATCCAATGATTTGATCAACACTACTGAATCACCGCTTTGTAGTTGTTGTCCATTGCAATCCTTATGCAGGTCAACGCTGGCATCATTTTCATGATCACCGGTGATTTTAGCCCAGGCCAGGTGTTCATCGCTCAGGTACATCATATCCAGGTTATCCTGCGCCCAGCTTTCGCCACGCAACCTGTTCAGCATGCGCCAGGCCGTTACCTGTACAGCAGGCACTTCGCTCCACATAGATTCGGTTAAGCAAACCCAGTGCTTACTATCCAGTTCTTCTTTTTTCTCAATTTGCGCCAGGCATTTGGCACAGGCCATGATACAGGTATCGGCAGAAATGCCATCCTGTGGGGGAACTTCAAATAATTTAAGATTCTCCTTCGCTTTGCATAATTCACAGGAATGATCACTGCGCAGGGCTACTTGTTCGTCTACTTTCATAGTGCATTAAAATTTGCGCAAAAGTAAAGGATGCGGGGAAGAGTGGGGGATTTTTTTTGAACTGGTTGAGGAGTTGAGGGGTTTAGTTGTTTAGGGGGCGGACTCTTATTTATGAGGTGGTTCTAGTTTAAATATTTGGAATATGAGCTCAGATAGTACATGATAAGGGCATATTTGCATGAAAAAGCCCCCTAATATGTAGGGGGCTTCTGTGTGACCGCGTTAGGATTCAAACCTAAAACCTTCTGATCCGTAGTCAGATGCTCTATTCAGTTGAGCTACGCAGCCATTTTTGGGATGGCAAAGATATGATTTTTAGGGATTTTGTCAAATGGATTTTTTTTGGGTAGATGTTGAAGGGTTGAGGGGTTGAGGGGGAGACAGTTGGTAGTTGGCAGTGGGCAGTGGGCAGTTGGTCCCGTTAGCAAACGGGGGCAGGGGGCAGGGATGGTGGTACACGCTTCAATTTCGAGCGAAGCGAGAAATCTGATTCCTACCCACTAACAATCTTGTCATTCCGAGCGCAGCGAGGAAACTAAAATAAAAATCATCTGAATGGTTTGAAATTAAATGCATCTGGGGGAGTAAAATAGATATGATTTTACAAGTTGGATACAAGTTTCCTCGCTAAAAAAAAATTCTTGCGTTTGGAGCACATTGACACATACAAGTTTCCTCGCTAAAAAAACTCCTTGCGTTTGGAGCACATTGCTAAATACAAGTTTCCTCGCTAAAAAAAAGCTCCTTGCGTTTGGAGCGCATTGCCCCATACAAGTTTCCTCGCTGCGCTCGGAATGACAGGTTTTTTTGGGGAGAAAATAGACTTCTCGCTTCGCTCGAAGTGGGAGTGGTGAATTGCATGAGTGAAACCAAATCCGTGATCATCCGTTTAAATCCGCGTTATTAAAGTTTCCTCGCTAAAAAAACTCCTTGCGTTTGGAGATCATTGACACATACAAGTTTCCTCGCTAAAAAAACTCCTTGCGTTTGGAGCGCATTGCCCCATACAAGTTTCCTCGCTAAAAAAAACTCCTTGCGTTTGGAGCGCATTGGCCCATACAAGTTTCCTCGCTGCGCTCGGAATGACAGGATTTTTTTGGGGAGAAAATAGACTTCTCGCTGCGCTCGAAGTGGAAGTGGTGAATGGCATGAGTGAAACCAAATCCGTTCTCATCCGTTTAAATCCGCGTTATCCGTGTATCCATCCCTTCAGCATACTCTTCGCTAAACTCCTCAACTCCTCAACTCCTCAACTCCTCAACCCCTCAACCAGTTCCCCCTACAATCCACTCAAAAAACTATCATGAATCAGATCAACCACATCTACCAAACTACCGGTTTCTTCATACACTTTTAATTGTCTGTCGGCACCGGTACCGGATTCCATCATTTTGTGTACATGGTTCACGGCATGTCTGCTGCCCAGATGGGGCAAAACATCGTCTACAAAATCGAGTAGCTCATAGATCAGCACACGGGTATTTACTTCGGCTTCTTTTCCAAAGTCGATCAGGCTGCCATCGATACCATATCTTCCGGCGCGCCATTTATTTTCATTGATGAGCGCGCGTGAATACATCATGAAATTGAGGTTTTGCGTGCGCAGTTTATACAGTTTGGCACAAAGTGCCTGAAATAATGCAGCAATGGTAATGGTTTCCTGTACCGTCATGGGTACATCACAGATCCTGAACTCAACGGTATTGAAAAAAGGATGCACCCGCAGATCCCACCATATCTTTTTAGCATTATCAATGCAATTGGTCTTCACCAGCAATTTTACATAGTTATCGTAGCTCTCGATGCTATCAAAATAATCGGGTATGCCTGTCCGTGGAAATTTATCGAATACCTTGGTGCGGAAACTTTTGTAACCGGTAAGTCGCCCTTCCCAGAAAGGAGAGTTGGTGCTTAATGCATAGATATGCGGCAGAAAATACCTGGCCGAGTTAGCAATATGAATCGCCATTTCGCGGTTTTCCATGCCCACATGCACATGAAGTCCGAAGATGAGGTTACTCCTTGCCGCTTCCTGCAATTCATTTACGATCTCGCTGTAGCGGATATGTTCGGTGATGAGCTGACTTTCCCAATGACTAAAAGGATGCGTGCCCGAAGCCCCAACCCAAAGGCCCAGGTTATCGGCAATAGAGCTGATGGTCTTGCGTAGCGTGCCCACATCCATAAAGGCCTCATCCACATCCTGGCAGATATCAGTACCTACTTCTACTACGGCCTGGTGCATCTCGGCCTTTACCTTGTCTTTGATCATCTTCTGACCTTCGTGAACAATTTTCTGTTCATGACTTTTCAATTCGCGGCTCAGCGGGTCAATGACCATATATTCTTCTTCTACGCCGATGGTAAAGTGTTTGTATGAGAGGGTTGACATGAGAACTGGTTTAGTTGTTTAGGTGATGAACTGTTGAATCGGTGAATCGTTGAACTGTTGAATCGTTCCTTAAATTCGAGGTTTCATTTTAATGCAGTTAATGTTAAAAAATCAAATTAGAATACATTTCATTTTGAATCGTTAACAACTGAACACTATCAACTGCTTCTTAGCTTCAGAAAACATCCAATCTTATAATCTTCTCCAAACGGTTCAACAGTTCAACGATTCACCGATTCAACAATTCTAGAACAATTTCGTTTTCCCCGCACTTCTCTTAATATATTCTCCCCAGGTTAAATTATCGGTATTGTCTTTATGTTCCAGGGCTTTTTCAATGGCATAATTGGCAGCGGTTTCTACCACCCAATCAAAGTTTTCCTGACCCACGCTTGATACTTCAGCATCGGGAGCAGGGTTACAGAAATCTATCGCATAGGGCACACCGTCACGAATGGCCAGTTCTACAGTATTGAAATCATAGCCCAGATAATGACAGATACGAAGCACGATCTCTTCCATTTCTTTATAGCGTTCGGGCGAAGGTTTAAAATCGGCTACATAGCGCAGGTGATGCGGGTTACGGGGTTCGTAAGGCATGATGCGTACATGTTTTCCACCGATGCAATAGCAACGATAATATTCATCAAATTTGATCTCTTCCTGCAGCATCATTACCAGTTGTTCTGTTTCGGCATGTTTTTCAAAAAATTCTTCCATGCTATTGAGCTGGTAAACACTTTTCCAGCCACCACCCGCAAAAGGTTTCATATAGGCCGGGAATCCGATGTATTCAAAAATACCTTTCCAGTCGAGCGGATAACTCAGGTTAGAGAACGACTCTTCACTGGTATCGGTAGGCAGATCACGAGAGGGCAGGATCACCGTTTTAGGAACGGGCACATTTATTTTTGTAGCCAAACAGTTGTTAAAGAATTTTTCATCGGCACTCCACCAGAATGGATTGTTGATGACGGTGGTACCGCATAGTGCTGCATTTTTTAAGTAGGCACGATAAAAAGGCACATCCTGCGAAATGCGATCGAAAATAACGGCATAACCAGAGGGCTCGCCCTGCATTACCTTATCGATCTTTACCGGTTCGGCCATAATGCCTTCAATATTTTTACTATTGATCCTTGCTACAAAGGCTTCCGGGAAGCTGCGTTCTTTTCCGAATAGTACGCCGATTTTTTTCATTTTGGTTGGTTTGGTGAATTGACTGGTCGTTTTTCAAATATATTTTATTTGGAGAAGAATGGGAAAAAAAATATGGTTTAAGGGCAGTGGAATTGTTAAAGAGGGAATTGAACCCATAATTGTTGAACCCGAAATTGTTGAATTGTTGAATTGTTGAACCGTTGAACCGTTGAATCGTTGAATCGTTGAATCGTTTGGCGAAGAGAATAAGAGTAGTTGAATTCTGAAGCTATTGGGCAGAATATTGCTATAATTTTGAACATTGGTATCGAATTGAAGGAACGATTCAACGGTTCAACGGTTCGACAGAAAAGTAGTTCAACGATTCAACAGGAAAGTAGTTCAACGATTCAACCGAAAAGAAGATCAACAATACTTGCTCTCCGCTTCCAACTATTAAACCCTATTTTCCTTATTTTTGACCCATGTCAACAGCGCAAGCGGAAAGGATCATTATTCAGGAGAATACCATCGAATCAGCAATATTGAACAGGGAGGTAAAGGTTGATTTTTATTACCCGGCCGGTACCGACCTGCGGCAGGGTATCAGCCTCTTATTAATAAACGACGGACAGGACCTGGTGACCATGCATTTTGAGGAAATACTGGATGAATTGTACCAGGAGCAGGCCATTGAGCCTTTGTTATGTGTGGGCATCCATTGTTCCACCGACCGGAAAAATGAATATGGTACGGCCACGGTGCTTGATTATAAGGGTAGGGGTGCACGCGCTGCATTATTCACCCGATTCGTGTTTGAAGAATTATTACCATTTATTAGAAGCAGTTTGGAGGTGACCTCATTCAAAGAAAAATCATATGCCGGTTTTTCGCTGGGTGGTTTATGCGCGTTGGATATTGTTTGGAACCATCCGTCTGAATTCAGAAAAGCGGGTGTATTCAGCGGATCCTTATGGTGGCGCAACAGGGATCAGGATGATCCCGATTTTAATGAAGATACCGATCGCATAATGCATAAGATGGTGCGAGAAGGCCAATATGCCCCATGGCTCAAATTCTTTTTTGAAGTAGGCACCCTCGATGAAACTGCCGACCGAAACAATAACGGCATTATTGATGCCATTGACGATACCCTTGCCCTGATGGACGAGTTAGAAAAAAAAGGATACGATCGCGAAACGGATATTTGCTTTTTAGAACTTACAGAAGGTAAACATGATGTAACTACCTGGGGGAAAGCGTTTCCGGAGTTTTTGAGGTGGGGGTACAACGCGGAAAACGTTTAATTCGTTTAAGGTTTAAAGTTTAAGGTTTAAGGTTAGGGGAATTTCGTTGGTAAATAAAAGCATTGGCCTTAACGTGATATCAACTGCAAACTGCACAAATTATTCTATGCCATGATACTCCCATTGGCTATCGGGAGCTGCATAGTGTTACACAACATCAATTTCGAGCGAAGCGAGAAATCTGATTTCTACCCACAATCAATCATGTCATTCCGAGCGCAGCGAGGAAACTAAAGATAAATCAACTGAATTGTCTGAATTTGAATGCATCTGGGGGGCGTATTAGTTACAAGAAAATTATGTCTAAAACCCCGAAGGGGTGACATCTATTTATGCCGTTGGTTAGGAGACCAGACGGCGGCGGAAAACGTTTAAATCGTTTAAGGTTTAAAGTTTAAGGTTTAAGGTTGAGCGGAATTTCGTTAGAGAATGAAAGCATCAACCTGAACGGTATTGCC
>CAIRHQ010000187.1 GCA_903878475.1 uncultured Bacteroidota bacterium
AACAGTACCAAGTTGTTTGCTTTCAGCAGGAATAAAAACACGGATGGTATCCGCAACAGTCCCCGAATTATCGGTATACAATATCTCTACTCCCAGATCGGTATTGACCAACAATAACCTATTGATACCCGTATTATTCTTCACAATTACCGGATCAGGCTTCATTGATTCCTTTACGATTACCTGCTGCCCAATGCTGCTATCCTTCACCACCTTGGCCAGCTCATTGCTAAAATCATCTTCTGTTTTAACAATGGTTTTGCCGGGCTTCTCCATATTTAAGGAAGCCTTACTGAGCTCCATGGTTTGCAGATTGAATAAGCCCCAGCCCTTTTCGCTAACTGGTTTCAGCAGAAAACCCAGGTCTTTTTTTTCAACGAGAATTGTAACGATCTGGTTCGGCCATTCGTTCTTAGGAAAGCCAATTTGAAGCGAATAACTTCCATCTGTTAATCTAGGAATGATGCAATAGCCCGAAGCGGAGGAACTGTAGATCTTTTTATCCAGCTTAATATAGAAAGCTACTTGATGCTCTGTCTGGATATAAACAAAATGCTTTTGCTGGGCCAACAGGGATACAGATAGGCATAGAAAAAGAGCGATACATACTGACTTCATGCTTACTGATACTTTGCAAACAAAGCTAATTAAAATCAGGCATTTGCCACTTATATAAAAAATACCAAACATTTGATGGAACTGCCCCTATTTTTGCATTCTAAAAATCTATTATGAAGAAATTGTCTTTTTTGCTTGCCCTGCTGGCAGGCCCCATTTTTTTAATGGCTCAGTTCAACAATGAACCTGCCGATACTTCCTGGAAAAAAATATACCGGGCTTCCAGTCCCAGGATCAATGACCTGGTACATACCAAACTGGATGTACGCTTTGATTATAGCAAGGCCTGGATGTATGGAAAAGAATGGCTGACCCTGAAACCCCATTTTTATGCCACCGATTCTTTAACGCTGGATGCCAAAGGAATGGAGATCAAAGAAATTGCCATGGTATATAAATCGACATTGAAAGACAAAAAGGATGGCATGTTTACTAAAAAGCCATTGAAATACATCAATGATGGCCTGCAACTAAAGATCACACTGGATAAAACCTATCAGGGTGGTGAGGAGTATACCATCTACATTGATTATATCAGTAAGCCCAATGAGGTAAAAGTGAAAGGCAGTGCTGCTATCAATGATGCCAAAGGATTGTATTTCATTAACCCCAATGGCGAAGACAGTAACAAACCAATTCAGATATGGACCCAGGGCGAAACAGAAGCCAATAGCGTTTGGATGCCTACCATTGATAAGCCCAATCAAAAAACAACCGAGGAAATTTACATGACCGTTCCGGCCAAATACATTACCCTCAGCAATGGTTTACTGATGGGCAAACAAATAAATGCAGATGGCACCCGCACTGATTACTGGAAGATGGACCTGCCACATGCTCCCTATTTATTCTTTATGGGTGTAGGCGATTATGCCATCATCAAAGACAGTTACAAAGGCAAAGAAGTAAGTTATTATGTAGAAAAAGATCAGGCTCCATATGCAAGAGGCGTATTCGGCTTAACCCCCGAAATGATCAAATTCTATTCCGATAAATTAGGCGTGGAATATGCCTGGCCGAAATATGCACAGATCGTGGGCCGGGATTATGTAAGTGGTGCCATGG
>CAIRHQ010000188.1 GCA_903878475.1 uncultured Bacteroidota bacterium
ATTGAGGGATCTGGTAGGAATGACCGCAAAAAGAGAATATACCAAACCTTATAGGAATGAGGAACTGAATGAGAAGATCAGCGCATTCGCAAAAGATAAAGTATATGCGATCGCTTCTGCAGCTTCTGCTAAGCACGACCGTAGCGACGCCTTTGATGCCCTGAAAAAAGAAGTTGTTGAATTTTTGGGTACAGAACTAGCCGACGAAGACAAGGCATTGATCGGTCATTATTTCGGCGACCTGCAATATGATGTGGTTAGGGATATGATCCTGAACGACAGAAAACGCCTGGATGGAAGGGGTACAGAAGATATCCGCCAACTGGATATGGAAACCGATATTTTACCTACACCACACGGTTCTGCATTATTCACAAGAGGTGAAACACAATCACTTACAACAGTTACTTTAGGAACTCCTTTAGATGAGTTATTGGTTGAAAGTGCTTTCAAATCAGACTATACAAAATTCATTTTGCATTATAATTTCCCTCCTTTCTCAACCGGTGAGGTTAAGATGATGAGGGGTGTTGGCCGCCGCGAGGTAGGTCATGGTAACCTGGCCATGCGTTCATTGAAGAAAATGATGCCGGGCAGTGAATATCCTTATACCGTTAGGGTAGTGAGCGATATTCTGGAAAGTAATGGATCTTCTTCCATGGCTACCGTTTGTGCCGGTTCACTGGCCTTGATGGATGCAGGTGTTCCCCTGGCTAAGCACGTAAGTGGTGTGGCAATGGGATTGATCAAGAAGGGCGATAATTTTGCTGTTCTTACAGATATCCTTGGTGATGAAGATCATCTGGGAGATATGGACTTTAAAGTAACAGGAACCCGTGATGGTATTTGCGGTGTGCAGATGGATATAAAAGTTGATGGATTGAGCATGGACGTAATGCGTCAGGCTTTGGCACAGGCTAAAAAAGGCCGTATGCATATCCTTGATGCCATGTATGCCTGCACTCCGGCTGCAAGACCAGAGGTTAAACCGCATGCACCACGTATGGTGAAGATCATCATCGACAAAGAATACATTGGCGCAGTGATCGGGCCAGGTGGTAAAGTAATCCAGGAAATTCAGCGCGAAACAGGAGCTACCATCAATATTGAAGAAGTAGACAACCATGGTGAAGTAAGTATATTCTCGAAAGAAAAAGCCAGTCTGGATAAGGCATTGGCCTGGATCAATGGTCTGGTAGCCGTTCCGGTAGTAGGCGATACTTATGAAGGAACCGTCAAGAGCATCAAAGAATTCGGTGCTTTCGTTGAATTCTTACCGAAGAAAGAAGGATTGCTGCATATCAGCGAGATCAGCTGGAAGCGCCTGGAATCAATGGAAGGTATCTTTAAAGAAGGCGATAAGGTGAAAGTGAAATTGCTCGATGTGGATCAGAAGACCGGCAAATTCAAACTGAGCCGTAAAGCTTTGATGCCAAAACCTGATGCAGCGCCAAGGCCGCAGCAGGGTGAGCAGAATGCCTGATAAAATATTATTTTTGATATACGTCCCGCCAAAAGTGGGACGTTTTTTTTGAACAGCTTAATTTTGGCAGTATGAATTATTTCCAATTTAATTTTCCGGTTAAGGATGAAAATGCATCTGAAATACTGATCGCCATGCTTTCTGAAGCAGGATTTGAAGGGTTTGAAGAATTGGAGGGCATGTTAAAAGCATTTATCCGTGAATCTGATCTTAACCAGTTGGCGCTTGATCAGATATGTACAACCTTAACGATTACCTACGAGCAAAGCACCATTCAGCCCGAAAACTGGAATGCCAAATGGGAGCAGGGTTTTGAACCGGTTAGGGTGAATGATTTTGCCGCGGTTAGGGCCTCTTTTCATGAGCCCGTAACAGATGTACAACACGAACTCATCATTACGCCTAAAATGAGCTTTGGCACTGGACATCATGCCACAACATTTCTTATGATGGCACAGATGTCGCAACAGAATTTTAAAGGCAAAACCGTGCTCGATTTTGGTACCGGAACCGGAGTACTGGCAATTCTTGCTGAGAAAATGGGAGCAGAAAAGATTACCGCGATTGATCTGGATACATGGAGTATCGAAAATGCACATGAAAATAGTGCTGCCAATGGCTGTAGCCGTATTGAAATCCTGCTTTCCGATAAGATCCCTGAAAATAGCACCTACGATTATATTCTTGCCAATATCAACCTCAATGTGATCCTCAGTAACTTGTCAGCCATTGTAGGCGCGTGTAAACGCGGTAGTTTTGTGATGATCAGTGGCTTTTTGCGCACAGATGAACTGGAATTGTTCCGGGAAGTAGCCAAGCAGGGCTTTATCTGTGAAACACTTACCCAGGAGGGCGAATGGGTTTGTATGGGCATGCGGATTAACTAAACTCCAAATGAACAGTAAAATTATTTAATATATAAACTGTTGCAGATATCCACATTTTGTTGGATTAGCATTAAATAATCATTATTATTTCCAATTTTGATTAAATTTGTAATGTTCAACTCAAGCATACAGACTGGATGAAAGAACTACTTCTCATTATTGCTGCCTATCTTATTGGCTCCATTCCTACAGCTTTGATCATTAGTAAACGATTTTTCGGGATCGATATACGTGATTACGGAAGCGGAAATATGGGTGCCACCAATACTTTCAGGGTTTTGGGGAACCGTTATGGAACCATGGTCATGATTTTTGATATCCTGAAAGGAATTTTCGCCGTTAGTTTATATACCCTTCTTCCATATTATTTTCACAATGAACTGGAGCGTACCAATTTCATGATCGGTTTGGGTATGGCTGCTGTTATTGGACATGTTTTTCCTATTTATGCTGGTTTAAGGGGTGGAAAAGGGGTGGCCACCTTATTTGGCATGGTCCTGGCGATGCAACCGGTAGTGGCCATCAGTTGTGTAGGTGTATTCCTGATCGTACTTTATCTTACTCGTTATGTGTCATTAAGTTCTATTTTGGCTGCGTTATGTTTACCCATTTGTGTACTCTGGATCTGGAATGAACATGAGGTATTATACAGGGTCTTTGCATTATTGGTAGCCGTGCTTGTAATTTTCACCCATCAGAAAAATATTGGACGGATCCTTCGCGGAGTTGAAAGCCGTATCCCGATACTGAAATACCGCGACCGCAGAAAATCGCGTAGAAAACATAATTGATTCCAATATTCATATTTTATTAATTTTGCTTTATCCTAAGCATTTCTTTGTATAACCTTTCATTGGTCATATTCAGAAATACAAAAATTGAAATCTGTTAATATGAAAAAAGCAATCTTCTTAGTACTTGCTCTGCCATTTATTTTTTCCTGTCATACCAATTCCATTACCGGCAGAAAACAACTCACCTTATTTCCCGAATCAACCTTGCAGCAACAGGCCTTGTCTGAATACAAGACCTTCCTCTCTACCAATAAAGTGGTAAAGGAAAGTACCAGCCGGGATGCGGAAATGGTAAAGCGGGTAGGGGCCAGGATCGCCCGTGCTATTACAGATTACTATACACAAAAGGGACTGGGTAAAGAGCTTAACGGATATAATTGGGAATTCAACCTGGTGGATAATAAAGAAGTGAATGCCTGGTGTATGCCGGGGGGAAAGGTTGTCGTGTATACGGGACTGTTACCCATTACTCAAAATGAGGCTGCATTGGCGGTTGTGCTGGGACATGAGATCACGCATGCACTTGCCCATCATGGCAATGAAAGGATGAGCCAGGCGGTGATTGCCCAGGGACTACAGGTTACAGGAAGTATCTTTACCTCCAACAACCAGCAAGCGCATAATATATTCAATGCTGTATTTGCGCCTACGGCAGCTGTTGCTGTTTTGTTACCGAATTCAAGAAGCAATGAACTGGAGGCTGATCGTTACGGGATCATCTTTTCGGCCATGGCCGGATATAACCCAAGAGAATCGATTCCATTCTGGGAAAGGATGGCGAAGGCCGGCGGGGCAAAACCTCCTGAATTTCTGGCCACGCACCCTTCAGATCAAAATCGTATAAAAGAATTGAATAAACATATGCCGGAAGCGCTGGGATATTATAAGCCTGTGTTACCTGCACCACGTGACTGATGAGGCATACGGAATACAACTTGTATTTTTTGGTTTGTTTCTTTTAACTGCCAATTGATATGTTTAATTTTACAGGAAAGTTGAGGAACACCGGGGTATATCTGTTTGTTAATTTATTGCTATTGCTATGGCTGCTCAAACCCTGCTTGAGAAATTACAACTGAAAGAGGAGAAGAACCTGTTGATACAGGGTTTGCCTTCTTCTATTGAAAAGCAATTCATCAAACTCTCTTTTGCTAAAAATCTAACACCACTACTCAAGAGCAGGAAAATTGATTTTGCCCTGGTTTTTTCCATCAGTCAGAAACAATTGAAAGATATACTGGAAGAAGTTTTGCCGGCCTTGCAAACAGATGCAAAATTATGGGTGGCTTATCCGAAACTTACGGCTAAGATCACCAGCGACCTGAGCCGCGATGCCAGCTGGGATTTTATTGCTGCGCATGGATTTACAGGGGTGCGGATCATTTCACTCGATAATGTATGGAGCGCTTTGCGATGCAAACGTACTGATGAAGCATCCTCCAAGTCAAAAGCTTTCAGTAGTTCCAATCCGGCACCCGGGGTCGATTTTAAAAATCGTAGTATTGAAATACCCACTGAATTGCAGCAACTTTTTAACACGAATAAAACAGCGGCTGAATTTTTTGCAACGCTTGCATTTTCACATCGCCGTGAATATGTTGAATGGATCATGGGTGCAAAAAAAACTGAAACCAAGGAACGCCGTTTAGAAACTACCATTCAAAAACTGAGTGCGGGGAAGAAGAATTTCAATGAAAAATAGGGGGACTTACCTGAATATTACCGTTCCCAGATGTTTTGTGAGTTCTATCTCTAAACTTTTTAAATGCTGATGCATCTCTACCATCACCATTTGTTCATCCGGGTCCACTGCTTTTTCCAGCTCTAACTGATTTTCTGCAATAAGCCTTTTAATTTTCCGGAGTTTCAGATAATTCAATGTTGAAAATACTTCTTCTTTGTACAGTTCCTCACGGGTAGGGATATGTCCTTCAAAATGTTCTTTCCAGTTCGGACTGATCTCATAATTGAAATCCATCAAACTCACCACCAGGGCACTCATGGCCAGGTCGTCGTGGTATAAAAAATTCTTGGGGTCGGGCTCAATACCATTGTCGTACCAGGCCTTATACGTGTTCAATATTTTTACCAGGTCCTTATTATCGATCATTTCTTCTAATTGGTTGGCCTCAATTTCTTTGAACACATGATCCACCACTTTCTGGTGCTCATCCCATTCCTTCAGTCCGAACTCCAGTAAACTCCTCACCATGGCTCGTTCATTCATCTCGTCGCGATTGAATAATGCCATCACTTCATTGTCTGTTTCAGACACCGGAGTACTTGCTTGTTCAAAAGCAGCGCGTTCATTCCGGGTTTCCTCTTTTCCTATTTTTTCCCTGATGAATTTATTGACGAGTGCATGAAGCCCGCTTTCTTCGATCTTCAACAACTGTGAACATTGTTTGATATAATCCTGCTGCTTGGTAAAATCTTCTGTCTTATTGATCTTGGATATCGTTTCAGCAATTTGGTTCACCACAATGGATTTCTTATTGCTGTCATTTCCGGCATCCTTCAGGGCAATGCCCAGTTGAAATAAGATCACATCCTTTTTATTTCCTGCAACGAATTCAGTAAAAGCGGCAGCCCCAACTTTTTGCAGGTAACTGTCGGGATCTTCTTTGTCGGGGATCAATACCAGGTTCACATTCAGGCTGGCTTCCAGTGCCAGGTCAATACCCCGTAAAGCGGCTTTGATACCGGCATTATCGCCGTCATAGATGATGGTGAGGTTATTCGTATATTTTTTTATCAGTCGTAACTGATCAGGCGTAAGTGAGGTTCCTCCGCTGGCTACCACATTTTCAATTCCTGCCTGGTGCAGGCTGATCACATCGGTATAGCCTTCCACCAACAGGCATTCGTCGGCTTTATCGATCGCCATTCTGGCAAAATAAGAGCCATAGAGCAATTTGCTTTTTACATAGATCTCATTTTCGGGCGTATTGATATATTTTGGTGCCTTATCATTACTCTTGATGATGCGTGCTCCAAAGCCCAGGATCTTTCCGCTTTGGTTATGTATGGGGAAGATGATCCTTCCGCGATAATTATCGTATTTATTCCCATCCCGTTCATTGACCAATCCGCTTTTGATCAGCAAATCAGCATTGAACTGCGCCCCAACTGCTGCCTTGGTAAAACTATCCCTTGCTTCGGGATTATATCCCAGCTGGAATTTTTTGATGGTATCTTCTCTGAAGCCCCGTTCTTTTAGGTAGCTGAGTGCCACAGATATGCCTTCTTCTTTTTCCAGTAATTCTTTTGAAAAGAACTGTTGTGCAAAATTATTGATCACAAACAGGCTGTCGGCCACCTGTTGTTGTTGTTTAAATTCCGGACTGGTTTCGGTTTCTTCTATTTCTACATTGTATTTAGCCGCCAGCCAACGCAGGGATTCTACATAGCTGTATTTTTCATGCTCCATCAGGAAACTGATGCTGTTCCCACTTCGTCCGCAGCCAAAACATTTATAGATCTCTTTGCTGGGCGATACGGTGAAGGAGGGGGTTTTCTCATTGTGAAAAGGGCATAGGCCCAGGTAGTTGGTACCCCTTTTTTTGAGTTTCACGAACGTACCTACAATATCGATAATATCGATTCTACTCAGGATCTGTTGTATGGTATTTTGTGAGATCAATTTTCTAAAATGAACCTGTAATTTAAGTAACTTTGTACAAGAAAATAACAGCGGAGCCTGCTTTATTGCAAATCGCAATTAACCCTGATCTGAATTGTGGAAAATTCCGGAAAAGAGCATCCTCCTGTTTAATTAAGGAATAAGTTTATCACATAAAATTCAAAGCATGAAGAAAATCATTTTTTCCGTTCTGATGTTCACTGCGGCCACCGTGCTGTATGCTCAGGACCTGAAGGAGATCAAGACCTATGTAACGCTGAGGCAATATCCCAAAGCGAAAGAGGCCATCGATAATTTCCTGAGTGTGGAAGCAAATACCAAAAAAGCGGAAGTCTGGTATTACAAAGCATTTGTATACAATGTACTATCCAGGGATGCTGCCACCGGGTCTATAGAAGGTAAAAAAATGATCGATGAATCCTTCGCGGCTATAAAAAAATACACGGAACTGGATCCTAAAATGCCCCTGACCAAGGATGAGGAGAACACCACATTATATAATTTGTATTATGGTTATTTCGACCTGGGGGTGAAAGCGTATAACAGCAAAAATTTTGCCGACTCATATACGGATTTCACCGGTGCATTGACAATTCATGATTATGTCATCAGCAATGCTTTACCCGGACCTAAGGAAATTAAATTCAGTGCGCTGGATACCGATGTTGTTTGGAACCTGGTTATCCTAGGGAATGAATTGAAAAAAGGGGATGAGGTAATTCCGTACTATAAAAAGATCGTGGATGCCGACCTGAAAGATCCAAAGTACATGGAAGCCTACCAGGCTATTGTGCTACATTTCAAGGAAACAAAAGACCAGGCCAATTTCGACCTCTTCCTGGCCAAAGGGAAACAACATTTTCCCAATGAGGTATTCTGGGAAGCAGTGGATATTGAAAATGCTACCCAGGGCATAGAAGGAATAGCCTTGTTCAAGAAATACGATGAGCTAACGGGTAAGTATCCGAATAGTTATGTATTATTTTTCAATAATGCTATTGAACTTAATAAATTCATCAATGAGGAGTCATCCAAGAGCCTGCCCGATTATGAAAAATATCGATCAAGGATACCCGACCTTTTGAAGAAAGCGATTTCCATCAATGCTACCCCGGAGGCAAATATGCTGCTGGCCAGCTACTATTATAATTATTCTTTTGACCTGACTGAGATGGCCGGAAAAATAAAAGGCACCAAGCCCGAAGACATCAAGAAAAGGAATGATTTCACTGCGGCGTATAAAAAAGCGATGGACGATTGTATTCCTTATGCAGAAGCAGCTGCTGACCTGTTTTCAAAACTACCCAAGCTGAAAGCCACGGATAAGGCCAATTACAAGCAAGCCTATGATATGTTGATGGAAATTTACAGGGCCAAGGGGGATGCCAAAAAAATGGTAGAATATAAAGTGAAAAAAGACGCTATTCAATAAATGATTTTATAGCCAATATATTTTAAAAGAAAAAGCCTCCGATTGGAGGCTTTTTCTTTAAAAA
>CAIRHQ010000189.1 GCA_903878475.1 uncultured Bacteroidota bacterium
GATGTAGATGATCTGTTGATTGGCAGAGATCCAGTTTAAAATATTCTCCATATGCTTCTTTTTTTAAGCGTAGTGATGACAATAAAATTACAATGATCACAAAGCGTTAATGCGTTCGTTGGTGATGGCGCCCTGGTTGGCGATACAAGTGCCTTTTACCAGGTCATCTTCAAAATTCAGGTTCATGTTGCCTTCCTTATCGATGATGAGTTGCAGGAAATTCAATACATTTTTTCCATATAATTTACTGGCATCGCTGGGCATGCTACCCGCCAGTCTTGAATCACCAATGATGCGAACCCCATTATGCGAAACCGTTTCTTCATTTTTAGTGAGTTCGGTATTGCCTCCGGTAGCAGCGGCCAGGTCAATGATCACAGAACCATTCTTCATGGCTTCCATCATGGCGGTGGTGATCAATACCGGTGCTTTCTTTCCGGGGATCTGTGCAGTGGTGATCACGATATCGGCTTTAGCCACACTTTCTGCGATCTTGGCTTTCTGCCGGTTCATAAAATCTTCTGATTGTTCAACGGCATAACCGCCGGCCTTGCTGGCATCGGCAGCTCCTTCCACTTCTACAAATTTGGCTCCCAAGCTCATCACTTCTTCTTTCACTGCAGGCCTAGTATCAAATACTTCCACTACGGCACCCAAACGCTTCCCGGTGGCAATGGCCTGTAATCCGGCCACACCTGCACCCAGGATCAGCATTTTTGCTGGAGGGATACTGCCTGCAGCCGTCATGAACATCGGGAAATATTTGGGGAAATTATTGGCCGCCGTCAATACTGCTTTATAGCCGGCAATATTGGCCTGACTGCTCAATACGTCCATGCTCTGTGCACGGGTGGTGCGGGGCAGCATATCCATACTGAATATCGTTAGGCCTTTGGCCGCCCATTCTTTCATGAGGGCAGCGTGGAACAGGGGTTGAAAAACACCCAGCAACACTGCACCCGGCTTCATGGCGCCGATATCAGCGGAACTAAAATTATTGATCGACAGGATCAGGTCTGATTTTTTCAATACCGAATTCCGGTCGGTGATCTCTGCACCTGCTTCTGCATATTTATCATGGTTGGCAAATGCTGTATCACCTGCTCCCTGCTCTACGCAGAGGTCCACTTTCAATTTCTTAAGAAATAAGATGTGTTCAGGTAATAATGAGACTCTTGTTTCGGGGGATGGTTCTTTTAAAACGCCAATTATCATAGTCAATTAATTGCCGCAAAGGTAGTAAAAATTAAAACCGCAGCACAAACTGTTGCTTATGATTAATATCAGCATTGAAATAAATAATTCCTAAAAAAAACAGGTCGATACTGAGGGTAACTGCAGGATCTTGCTGAATAACTGACCAGGCATTTTCCATGCCCTTGCTCCAGTGAATATCATCAAATACCAAGATCGTAGAAGGGGTTGCGCGCGCTTTAAAAAGTTTAAAATATTCCAGCGTAGCAGCTTCCTGATGATTGCCATCTATAAAAACAAAATCGGGCACGGAAGTATCCTGTAAAAAGGCAGGAAGGGTTGTGCCAAAATTACCCGTGATATGGTTCACATTGTTGATGTGGAGCTGCTGCATCGTATCGCTTGCAAGGCCCGACAATAGCTCATCTCCTTCAAAAGTAAAAACGCTTGCAGCCGGATTCCCGGAAGCCAGATAGGCTGCAGTAGTGCCTAAAGAAGTTCCCAATTCCACTACCCTTTTTGGCCGATAATATTGAACCATCCTGAATAAAAGCTGTGCATATTTTGCCGGCTTCAATGAGGAACTGGCAATGGCTGAAATGGATCTTTCTTTACCCGATAAAACCGCAGATCCGGCACCAAAATCCATCACCTTAATTTGGGATGAATTATTAAGGAATTTTTTTCTTACCAACTCTATGTCATGATAACAATCATATTTTTTCCGATCGTTCAGCACCTTGCAAATAAAATCATATACAAAAGGTGAATGTATGCCATGCCCCTTGCCACTTAACGCGGTAAAATAATAACGGATATATTTTTTTGCTAACTGATATCGGCTATACAAAAGCGAGGGATTTTAATTGAAGAAGTCAGGGTCTTTTATCCCAGGTTTGAAAACTATAGGCAAAAGCATGCTTATCATCGGCTATAAACTTATGCTCAGAAACCATTTGCCATAGTTCGCTATCGATCGCCGGGAAAAATGTATCTCCCTCAAAATTTTGATGCACCCGGGTGAGGTACACATGTTCAGCCATGGCCATCGTTTGCTTGTATATTTCACCACCCCCAATGATAAATACTTCTTTGCAATTGGTATCGCGGGCAGCTTGTAAGGCAGCTTCCAGACTGGCAACAGCAATAACACCGGGTGCTGACCAACCCGCCTGTCCCGTGATAACAATATTAAATCTTCCGGGAAGCGGCTTATTCACCGATTCAAATGTTTTGCGGCCCATGATCACCGGCATTCCCCAGGTCATATTCTTAAAAAATTTCAGGTCATTCGGTAAATGCCAGAGCAGGCGGTTGTCTTTACCGATGCTGTTATTCTCCGCTGCTGCTACAATCAGGCTGATCGTCATGGTGATTTGTTTATACCGCTACCGGTGCTTTTATGGCGGGGTGCGACTGATAATTCAACAGTTCAAAATCTTCGAACTTAAAATCGAAAATATCTTTAACCGCCGGGTTAATGGCCATCTGCGACAAGGGAAATGGTTCGCGGGATAATTGTAATGCAGCCTGCTCCATATGATTGTTATACAGGTGCACATCCCCAAAACTATGTACAAATTCGCCCAGTTTCAGATCGCATACCTGTGCGATCATCATCGTAAGCAATGCATAAGAAGCAATATTAAAAGGCACGCCCAGGAATACATCTGCCGAACGTTGGTATAACTGACAACTTAATTTCCCATCGGCCACATAGAACTGGAACAAACAATGACAGGGCATTAATTTCATTTTAGGCAGGTCGGCCACATTCCAGGCACTGATGATCAAACGCCGGCTGTCGGGATTGGTCTTGATCTGCTGGATCAGTTCTTTTACCTGATCAACCTCCACCCCTCCGGCACCTTCCCAACTTCTCCATTGCTTGCCATACACTGGACCAAGATCCCCATTTTCATCGGCCCATTCATCCCATATCCTTACTGAATGCTCTTTCAGGTAACCAATATTGGTATTGCCCTGCAGAAACCAAAGCAATTCATAGATAATGCTTTTCAGATGACATTTTTTGGTGGTCACCATTGGAAAACCGGTCGCCAGATCAAACCTCATCTGGTAACCAAAAACACTTCTGGTTCCTGTGCCGGTACGATCCGATTTCTCGGCCCCGGTTTCCATGATATGTTGTACAAGTTTCAGATACTGCTGCATAGCTGCAAGTTAATAAGAAAAATAAAGCATCCTTATTTATTCAATATGCCCTGCAAAACTTTCCAAGATCATGGCGGGGAGCCTCATCACCCCATTCAGTTATCCGCTGCAATCAACAACAGAACCACCTCAGATACCGCAAACCCAAACCGATTATTGTATCTTTACATCGAAGAATTTCAATATGAGTAAAAAAGGAAAAGTTTTAATGGCCATGAGTGGCGGTATCGATAGTACCGTAGCCGCCCTGATGCTTCATAAAGAGGGATACGAAGTGGTGGGCATTACCATGAAAACATGGGATTATGCCAGCAGTGTGGGCACTACCGGCAAAAAAGAAACGGGTTGTTGTAATCTCGATAGTTTCAATGATGCCCGACAGGCTGCCGTTCAGCATGGATTTCCGCATTTCATTTTAGATATCCGCGAAGAATTTGGTGATTTTGTGATCGAAAATTTTGTGGAAGAATACCTCGCCGGCCGTACCCCCAACCCCTGTGTGATGTGCAATACGCATATCAAATGGAGAGCACTGATGAAAAGAGCTGATGCGCTTGACTGTGAGTTCATCGCTACCGGCCATTATGCGCAGGTACACCAACATACCAACGGAAGGTTTTTTATCAGGAAAGGTTTGGATGAAACCAAGGACCAGAGCTATGCTTTATGGGGACTGCAACAAGACCTGTTGGCAAGAACCCTGTTGCCCCTAGGTACTTACCGAAAAAAAGATATCCGGCAAATGGCACATGATTTTGGTTATCCGGAACTTGCCAAAAAGAATGAAAGCTATGAGATCTGCTTTGTGCCCGACAATGATTACCGCGGATTTTTGAAAAGAAAAGTGGAAGGACTGGAAGAAAAAGTAAAAGGCGGAAATTTCATTGATCATGAAGGTCGGGTGTTGGGAAAACATAAAGGATATCCGTTCTATACCATAGGACAAAGAAAAGGACTTGATATTGCTCTGGGAAAACCCGTATTCGTAACCGAGATCATCCCCGAAACCAATACCGTGGTGCTTGGGGAGGAAGATGACCTGAACATTGCAGAAATGAAAGTTGCAGGCATCAACTGGATAAAATATCCGGGCATTGAAGAGGGAATGGAAGCCGTAACGAAGATCAGGTACAAAGATGCGGGTACCCAATCCTCCCTGTATACATACGAAAAAGGGCTAATTGTTCGTTTTAGCAGCGATGCAAAGGGAGTTGCTCCCGGACAATCGGCTGTTTTTTATGAAGGTGATGATGTGATCGGTGGCGGAATCATACAAAGAAATGAGCAGCCTTTTGCTCAGTAATTGCGTCTATCATTGTAACTTAGAACCTTATGAGGAAATTATTTTTTTTGGCAATAACCCTAACAGCCCTGAGTTTCAGCGCTTGTAAAAAATCAACTGATACCCTGGCCCTGCCATCGATCAACGATTTTTTTCCCCTGCTGCCCGGCAAATACATCACTTATAATCTTGATTCTACTGTATACCTGAACTTCGGAACCGTTCAGGCGATCAGATCCTATCAGGTAAAACATGTAGTGGATGCCCTGATCACCGATAATCTGGGCCGCCCGGCTTACCGCATCATCCGTTATATCCGCAGGCTCCCAACTGATCCATGGTCATCCGACAATACCTTTATGGCAGTACCCACCGATTTCGCACTCGAGTTCATTGAAAATAATTTGCGGTTCCTGAAACTGAAAGCACCCATCAGAAACGGATTCAGCTGGAAAGGAAATACCTATATTGATACCTACTCGTTGAATTCAAACGTAAAATACCTCGACGATTGGGATTACAGCTACGATAGTTTGTATCTCCCTTCCAGGATCGGCGCTACAAATATTGATAGTACCCTAACCATAAACCAACGCGATGAGGTGATTGGTAATCCAACCAATCCGAGCTCGTATAGCGAAAGGAATTTTGGAGCAGAAAAATATGCCAAGGGGATCGGACTCGTGTACAGAAAATTCTTACACACCGAATACCAGCCCCCAACACCCGGACATCCTATTGGAACATTTTCAGATGGATCTTACGGGGTTACACTCACCATGATCGACCATAACTAAACTGATCTGACCAATAAATATTTGTTCCGATGTTGAATTGGAACACTATTTTTTTCTGCAAAAAAGAATATAATCGGTTGCCGGAATTTTTGTTACACCCAGCTCCCGAAGCATGGTAACCAGTTGTCCGCGGTGATAAGTCCCATGATTAAACAAATGCACGAGCACCTCATGCACCGGCTGTTTAAATCTTTCCTTCTTAGTATTTTGATAAGTGAACTCATGCGAGAATTGTAATTCACTGGCATTGCTTACAAATTCTTGCCATAACAATGACTGAGCCAGTATTTTCTTCCGCAATATCTCAAACCCTTCCTGAAAATGCTCGCTTGGAGCTTCGGTATTCTCTGCCAGTTTAATGCGTTGCCACCAAATAGATTCAGCGTCCCAGATATGCATCAGCGTTTTGTACACTGAACTAAAGCTGCTCTTGAGTTCACGGTGGATATCCTCCTCCGATAACTGGCTAATACAATCCAGTAATAAGGTATGTGCCCAAAGATTATAAGCCGATAAGGGTTGCAATATTTGCTTCATGGTTTTTCTTACATTTACTTCCGAATGTAATTATTCCAATTGCATCAATCATGATTAATTATCAACAATGTCTGATAAAAAACTTCCCCTTAGCGGTTTTGGTTCGGTAGCCGTTCATGGAGGACATCACGAAGACCCCAATTATGCCCATCTGGTACCCATTTACGCCAGCAGCACCTATATTTTTGATGAGGCCGAGCAAGGCATGAGAAGGTTCAGCGGAGAAGAAAAAGGTTATATCTATGCCCGTTGGGGAAACCCCACGATCACCGAAGCCGAAGATAAAATTTCAGCGCTAGAAAGTTATGGGTTACAAGATACAAATGGACAACCCTTGGTGGTGAAAACCATTTTGCATGCCAGTGGAATGGCAGCCATCAGCACCCTGATGATCGGAACCCTGAAAGCCGGCGACAAGATCCTTACTCATTATTCATTGTATGGCGGTACCCAGGACCTGATCGAAAAGATCTTACCATCACTGGGCATCGAGGCCATCATTGCCGACCTGAGGGATACGAATGCAGCCGTTGAAGCTATACAAGCCAACCCATCGATCAAGATGCTGTACCTGGAAACGCCGGCAAACCCAACCATTCAGTGTGTTGATCTGGAGCAACTAACGTTGATCGCTAAACGCTATAACCTCATTACGGCGGTAGACAATAGTTTTGCCACGGCTTTTTTACAACAACCCTTCAAATACGGGGTGGATTATGTAGTACACAGTGCCACTAAATTCCTGAATGGACATGGTACGGCCATCAGTGGGGCGCTTTGCGGCACTGATCTGGATAAGATGAATGGGCATATCACCAAAGTGCACCGGGTATTGGGTGGAAACAGCAATGCATTTGATGCCTTCCTGCTGACCCAGGGCATGAAAACGCTGGAAGTACGCATGGAACGGCATTGTGCCAATGCAGAAAAAGTAGCCGAATTCCTTTCAAAACAAGATGCGGTATCCAGGGTGAATTATCCCGGACTAAGCAGCCATCCCGATCATGCCCTTGCGGCCAAACAAATGAGGCATCCCGGTGCCATGCTCAGTTTTGAAATGAAAGCAGGACTGGAAGCCGCAAAATCGGTGATCGATCGCTTACGGATGTGCGTACGCGCAGTTTCGCTTGGCACCTGTGATACTTTATTGAGTCATCCGGCCAGCATGACCCATTTCAGTGTGCCCAAAGAAAAAAGAGCTCAGTACGGCATCACCGACGGATTGATACGCATGAGTGTGGGAATCGAGAATATTGAAGATATTTTAGCAGACCTGAAACAAGCGATCAATTAGTTTTTTTACGGCCGCTGAGCAGTCATAAACATATTAAACAAGTTGAATGATGATTCATCAACCGCTCATTGCAGCAATCTGAACCAACCTCCAACCTCCAACAATGAATATAAACATCCGAAAAGCAGTGCAGTCTGATTGTCCCGCCATGCTGGAACTGATCAAAGAACTCGCCATCTACGAAAAAGAACCCGAAGCGGTAACGGTAACCCTTGATCATTTTGAAGAAAGTGGTTTTGGTGAGCAACAGGTCTGGTGGGCATATGTGGCTGAAATATCTAATCCAAATGAATTTGACCTGCCCGAAGCACTCTACCTACCCACTGGAAAAGCCATTATTGGATTTGCGCTGTATTATATCCGTTATTCCACCTGGAAAGGCCAACGGCTTTATCTGGAAGACCTGCTCATTACTGAAAAAATGAGGGGAAAGGGTTTGGGTAAACTATTGTTTGATCAGCTGATCGTTGAATGCAAAGAAAAAAAATACAGTGGCATGGCCTGGCAGGTACTCGACTGGAATGAGCCTGCGATCAATTTCTATAAAAAATATGAAGGCCTTAATATGTCGGATGAATGGTTGAACTGCATGATCAATTTTTAAGGAATGGCCGTACCTTTGCCAACTCAAATATGGGCCTATGTTGAATGCTGCCCAGTAAAGATCATCTGTACAAGAGTGCGACGCCTGTGAAGCTGAACAGC
The DNA here is from genome assembly GCA_903878475.1 of uncultured Bacteroidota bacterium. GTDB lineage: Bacteria > Bacteroidota > Bacteroidia > Chitinophagales > Chitinophagaceae > Ferruginibacter. Next base: position 7,985 of record CAIRHQ010000189.1, read on the forward strand.
AATATGATGTCGGGCTCCAAAAAAAATTATTATGACAAATAAGATCACCATGTTGGCCAACGGGAAACTGAATGTTCCCGATCAACCCACCATTCCTTTTATTGAAGGCGATGGCATTGGTCCGGATATCTGGAAAGCCAGTGTACGTGTTTTTGATGCCGCGGTTCAAAAAGCTTATCGCGGTTCAAGAAAGATCGAGTGGATGAAAGTGTTGGCCGGACAGGAAGCCTTTGATAAAACCGCAACCTGGATGCCCGACGCTACCATGGATGCTTTTCGTAAATATTTGATCGCAATTAAAGGTCCGTTAACCACACCCGTGGGTGGAGGTATCCGTTCATTGAATGTGGCGCTTCGGCAAGAACTGGATCTATATGTGTGTTTACGACCCATAAAATATTTTGAAGGCGTTCCTTCTCCTATGTGGAATCCTGAAAAAGTGAATATGGTCATCTTCAGAGAGAACACAGAAGATATTTACACCGGAATTGAATATATGACCGGTACCCCCGAAGCAAAAAAACTACTCGATTTTTTGATCAATGAAATGGGAGTGAAAAATATCCGCTTCCCCGAATCCAGTTCACTCGGTATTAAACCAGTAAGCAAGGAAGGAAGCGAAAGACTGATCCGCGCGGCCATCAAATATGCCATTGATCACCGGCTACCTTCGGTTACCATCGTGCACAAAGGGAATATCATGAAATTTACTGAAGGGGCATTCAAGAACTGGGGATATGAACTGGCTGAACACGAATTTGCCGATAAAGTATATACCTGGAATCAATGGGAAGCCACTAAAAAAGAAAGTGGTGAGGCCGTGGCCAATGAAGAAATGAAAGTGGCCGGCATCGGTCATAAAGTGATCATCAAAGATGCCATTGCCGATAATTTTTTACAACAAGCTTTACTGGCTCCGCAGGATTACAGTGTGATCGCTACGCTGAACCTGAATGGCGACTATATCAGTGACGCGCTGGCCGCACAGGTAGGTGGCATCGGCATTGCACCTGGTGCCAATATCAATTATATTACCGGGCATGCTGTATTTGAAGCCACGCATGGCACGGCACCCCGATTTACCAATACCAATACCATGAACCCATCGTCGGTGATCCTTAGTGGAGTGATGATGCTGGAATATATGGGTTGGACAGAAGCGGCAGAACTCATTACCCATGCAGTGGGCATCACCATCCGCAGTAAAAAAGTTACCATCGATTTCCATAAACTGATGGAAGGTGCTACCCTGCTGAAAACAAGTGAATTCGCGGATGAACTGATCAGAAATTTATAAAGCGGGCACATTAGTTTTTTATTTCAGTTGATTTAGCTGAATACCGCCCTACTTTAAACCACTCTTCGACATCCCGATAGCTATCAGGACAGAGTCACAGCGCTTTATCTGGGTGCTGTCAGGCTGAGCTTGTCGAAGCCGCCTAAATAAGATCCATAAATTTCAACAGCACAAAAGGTTATTATTTTATTTCAGTTGATTTTTATACTGATGAAAATCATCTGTTTTTCTTCAGCAACCGCGCTATCCACGGCCTAAAATAAGTTTTCTTAACGTACCTTTGCGCCAGCAAAAAATCAAAATATGAGCAAAATAAAAGTAAGCAACCCCGTGGTGGAATTAGACGGGGATGAAATGACACGCATCATCTGGAAATTCATAAAAGACAAACTGATCCTTCCCTATCTGGATGTGCCCATTCAGTATTTCGATCTGGGAATGGAATACCGCGACGAAACCAATGACCAGGTTACCATTGATGCTGCCAATGCCATCAAGGCCTGTGGCGTAGGGATCAAATGCGCAACCATCACCCCCGATGAAGCAAGGGTAAAAGAATTCAAGCTGAAGCAAATGTGGAAAAGTCCGAATGGCACTATCCGCAATATATTAGATGGTACCGTTTTCCGCGAACCCATCGTGATGAAAAATGTACCCCGCCTGGTAACCAACTGGACCGCTCCCATCATTGTGGGCCGTCATGCTTTTGGCGATCAGTATCGTGCAACCGATACCGTTACTAAAGGAAAAGGTAAACTTACCATGACCTTTACTCCGGAAGACGGCAGCGCACCACAAGTATTTGAAGTATACAATTATAAAGGCGACGGCGTGGCATTGTGTATGTACAATACCGATGAAAGTATCTATGGATTTGCCCGCAGTTGCTTCAATATGGCCCTCAGTAAAAAATGGCCACTCTATCTCTCTACTAAAAATACCATCTTAAAAAAATACGACGGACGATTCAAAGATATTTTTGAAGAAGTATTCCAAGCCGAATTTAAAACTGCCTTTGATGCCGCCGGTATTGTGTATGAACACCGACTGATCGACGATATGGTAGCCAGCGCACTAAAATGGAATGGTAATTTTGTTTGGGCCTGTAAGAATTATGACGGCGATGTACAAAGTGATACCATTGCACAAGGATTTGGCAGCTTAGGTTTAATGACCTCAGTGTTGATCACTCCTGACGGTAAAACCATGGAGGCCGAAGCAGCACATGGAACAGTTACCCGCCACTACCGCGAACACCAGGCAGGTAAACCCACTTCTACTAATCCGATTGCTTCTATTTTTGCATGGACAAGAGGTTTGGCATTCCGTGGAAAACTAGATAGCAACCAACCCCTTATTGATTTTTGTAATGCCCTTGAAGCAGTATGCATTGAAACAGTGGAAGGCGGAAAAATGACCAAGGACCTTGCCGTATGCATCCATGGAAATAAAGTAAACCATGGAGATCATTATTTATATACCGAAGAGTTTTTGGATGCCATTGATGAAAACCTGAAAAAGAAAATGGGTCTTTAATAAAATTGCACGCTTAAAAAAATGCCCTGTTGAGCAGGGCATTTTTTATGACAAATAAATGAAACTAGCATGACCATAGATCAATCCCCTGACCCCCTGCACGGCATTACACTGAAAGCCATACTGGAGTTATTAGTAACCGAACTTGGCTGGGAAGAAATGGGGCGACATATACGGATCAACTGTTTTACCGATAATCCCAGCATCAACTCAAGCCTCAAATTTTTACGGAAAACCCCCTGGGCAAGGAAAAAAGTGGAGGAGTTGTATCTAGACTTTAGCAATTTTAGGTCTAAAGTTTAAGGTCTAAGGTTTAAAGTTCTTTTAATTCGATGCATACTAATAGTTTGCTGCTGCACTCCAATGAATCTTAACGAAATAGTTTGGTTCAGCATCCCAACCAACCTTAAACCTTAAACTTTAAACCTTAAACAAACTAGCCTGCTGTTACACCCCAATGAATTTTAACCAGTTAGTTTGCTGCAGCGTACCAACCAACCTTAAACCTTAAACTTTAAACCTTAAACCTCATACCCCATACCTCGCACCTTAAACAAAAAGGTTTACCTTGTATAAACAGCAAAAATGGAAATTCAAAAAGACATACGACTGGCGGTATTGATCGATGCCGACAATGTACCTTACTCCAATGTGAAAGGGGTAATGGAAGAAATTGCCAAATACGGAACGCCCACGTTCAAGCGCATTTATGGTGATTGGACCAAACCGACCATTTCGGGATGGAAGAATGTGTTGCTCGAAAATGCCATCACGCCCATTCAGCAATACAGTTATACCACCGGAAAAAATTCAAGCGATTCGGCATTGATCATTGATGCCATGGATATTTTGTATTCGGGAAAAGTGGATGGATTTTGTATCGTATCGAGCGATAGCGATTTTACGCGACTGGCCACCCGGCTACGCGAAGCCGGCATGAAGGTTTTTGGTATTGGCCAAAAGAAAACGCCACATCCTTTTATGGCAGCCTGCGATAAATTCATTTATATGGAGATCATCCCTGTTTTTGAAAATGC
>CAIRHQ010000190.1 GCA_903878475.1 uncultured Bacteroidota bacterium
AGCCGTAGTACCCCGCATCACCACGATGGGACCCATATGCACGGTTCCATCAAAGAAGCTGATGGGTGCCGGAGAAAATTTTGCAGTAGCCAACACTTGTTTCCAAAGCTCGGTGGCTTCTTTACTCAACAGTAATACTTCCCTGAATTTGTCGATATCAAATTTTTGTCCGCTGGTTTGTTCACAAACCGGGATCATGGATTTGAACTGTTCACTCACATCATTGATCTCTGTATCAGTGACCTCATCGAGATAGCGAGGCGGGAATATGCCAATGGCAGGACATTTAAATTCTTTTGCAAAAAAATCGAACCAGTCCTGCACTTCCCTGCATTGGTTGGTATTGTATACGATCAAGTCGGGCTTTGGAATTCCCTTCATACCATAATGATCCTGTAAGGGCGTACGCTTATTCATGTATGCTCCAATATCACTGGTGAGATAAGAGCAAATATCTCCGGAGTATCCAAGGTTGACGGAGGATGCAATATGATCACCTGCTTTACGGGTGGCGCCCAGCAAGGCTCCATGGTTCTCAGGAAAATATACTTCAAAACCAAATGAGCGAAGGAGTTCGGCAGGACCCACACTGGTACACCAGGCTATTTTTTTTGCCTGTTCAAATCCCAGGAAATATTCCTTCATCAATTTGCGCAATTGCTTGGTGGCTTGTATCTCGTACATATTAACCGACGTTTTGATTTTCAAGAATACTTTCAAATTCAGCGAGGCGGATCACATACACTTCATTATCGATCGGGTTATCGGCTCCGTATAAATTCTCCAAATGTGCTTTGTAGGCTTTCACTACATTCCTTGGCGCTACTTTCATGGAAGGTGTTAAGGTTCCTTTTTCGAGCGACAACTCATCATCAATGATCATGGCCGATTTGATCTTGGCAAACTTTTGACCGATACCACAATTGGCATCGTGTAAGCATCCCCGTAAGCAACGGCCTAATTCATTCAGGCTACGCGGACAAAAGCATCCTTCCAATGGCGATACCAGGTAATCCGGGCGTTCCAGTAATTTTTTATTGGGAAACAGGATGGCCACCGGATACTCTTCTCCGCTGCCTACCACCATGGCGAAAGAAATATAATGGCATTTTAGTTCGATGAGTTTCTCCAGATCGGAGGGCACCACTTTTTCGCCATTCGATAATTTAAATATCCGGTCCTTGCGGGTGATCAGCTTCAATCCATTATCCGTGATCTCACCAATATCGCCGGTACAGAACCAACCATCCTCTGTGAAAATTCCTTTATTCGCTTCATCATTTTTATAATAGCCCTTCATCACATTCGGCCCCTTCACCTGTATCTCTCCATCTTCTGCCAAACGAATGCCTACGCCCGGTATGGGAAATCCCACTACGCCGGATTGTCTTTTTCTTGATGGATCAGTGAGTGCACAACAAGGAGAGGTTTCGGTTAGTCCCCATCCCTCGAGCACCGGAATATTCCTGCTTTCAAATTCATCTGAAAGTTTTTGAGGCAGGGCAGCCGCAGCCGTAAAAATGAATTTCAATTGTGAATGAAAGAAAAGATCATTGGCTTCCTGATCGTGCCGCGTAAGATCGAAAAGTGATTGATATACTTTAGGTACACTAAAAAAAACAGTGGGTTGTATCAGCTTCCAATTTTCAAGGATCGTTACCGGATCTTTTCCGAAACCAGATTCAAGTGATAGTGTGGCGCCATTATATAAAGCAGAGAACAATTCGAAGATGCCGCCAAAACTATGGTGCCAGGGCAGGTAAGAAAGGAACCGGTCGGATGAGTTGATGGTCCATACCTGCGATAGTGCAATTTGTTGGGATAATATATTCTTATGCGATAGCTGTACACATTTAGGAATCCCCATGGTACCCGATGTGTACATATTCAAACAGATGTCCTCTATATCTTCTGCAGTATTCAAGGCAAATGATTCATCAGTTCGGGCTTTCAGCAAACAGGAATAATCATGCTGATTGGGAAAATATTTTTTCTCTACTGATTCAAATACAAAAATCTCTTTCACATCAATATCCACTAGCCTGCTCAATTGAGTATCGCCGGCAACGGCCAGCCATTTGGCATCAGAATGATTGATCAGCAATTCGGCCGTCTCGCGGTGAAAGAAAGCGAATATGGGAACACAGATTCCACCCGAGGCCATTACAGCAAGTTCCAGTTCGAGCATCTCTTTGCTATTGGGCGAAAAGATGACCAGTTTATCACCTGCAGCAAATCCATACTGCTTCAGGTTATATGCGATGTTCAGGATATTGTTATACATCTCCTTCCAGCTGATGCCCGAATAATGATCACCCTGCTTCGATTGAAAAACAATCTTATCCCCCCAGCGTGCGGCATTGGCTACCAGCATACTGGCAATATTCGGAATGGATGTTACCGAATCCTGAATTGGATAGTTCTTGTACTCCATATTAACTGAGCGATGGACTAAGCCATCATTTTTTCTTTTGCTGCCAGTTTCTCATGCCGGAATCCTCCCCACAATGCTGCTCCGATGGCACCGGCATAAGCAGCATCGGGATGGGTTTTGACAATGAATTTTTTATCCGAATCCTTTAGCTGTTCTTCCAGTGCCTGCATCATTCCGGTATTCAGTGCCATTCCGCCGGTAAGGATAATGGGCGACTCGGCCCTCAATGAACTCAATAATTTGATGACACGGTTGGCAATGGACAAATGAATTCCCTTGATGATATTGGGCGTAGTGATGCCGCGCGATACCATATTGATCACATCTGTTTCTGCCAGCACCGCACATATTCCCGAGGATATTTCCGGATTATCGGCTTTCAGTGATACTTCACCCACTTCTTCAATAGATAATCCGAGATAGCGGGAAATATTTTCTACAAATTGTCCGGTACCTGATGCACATTGCCCGGTCATTTTATAATCGAGTACCCTTGCATCTGTAGAGATTCTGATGGCCCGCACAAATAAGGCTCCCATATCTACCACCGTCATGGCATCCGGGAAAAAATAATTTGCACCCCTAGCATGGGTGGTCATACCATAAAAATGTCCGCGTTTGCGTTTCACCAGATCCCCTTCACCGGTGGAAGCGAGATAAACGATATCCTCATACTGGAGATTGAATTTTTTCAGCATCCCCTGGATCATTTCATCGGCCACCTGTGTAGGATTTCTTTTCCTGATCTTCTCGGTTTGCTTGTCGAGGAATTTCGGTGTGGCACCATATTCCATCAGCACCAACTTGATAAAGTTGCTACCCACATCAATCCCCATCGTATAATTTTTTTGTTCCATGTTATTTTATATTAGTTCATGTCAATTTTTTCTTTTTTTGCGGAAGGCAGATCAGCCTTCATATTTCTTCTGGCAAACATGGCACCACCAAGGGCACCCATGAAGATGGAATCAGTATGAATATTGATCTTGATGGAACTACCATAATTTTCAAGCACCAATTGCGACAGATATTTAATCACCGCAGGGTTACGCGCCACACCACCCGTGAATGTAAATTCATTGAATACGCCACCCGAGCGGGCGATCAATGACATGGCACGCATGATGATGGCCTTATGTAATCCGGCAAGAATATCTTCACGTCTTTCGCCAAGATTGGTCAGTTCGCGCAACTCGGCACCGGCAAACACCGTGCAAGTAGAACAGATATTCACTTCTTTCTCTGCCTTCATAGCCATCGGACCCAGTTCATTCAATGAGATACTCATTTCATCAGCGATATAGCCGAGGTATCTTCCGCATCCTGCTGCACAACGGTCATTCATTTGGAAACTGGTAACCAATCCATATTTATCTACCTGTATGGCTTTTGTATCTTGTCCGCCAATATCCAGCACCGTTCTGGTTTCCGGGAAGATGGCATGGGCACCAAAAGCATGACATAATATTTCTGATCGAATACAATCTTCGGGGAAAGGAAGTAAGGCACGGCCATATCCGGTTCCCGTCATATTGGAGATATTGAATTCGATTGTTGCAATTTCATCAATATGTTCGCGAAGCGATTCGGATACATGATCGAAATTGCCTTTCAGCAAATTCATCTCGGCATCAAAATTCACAGAGGTTTCATCATTGGTGGTATCCGGAAGATTTTTATATTTTACTTTCAGTTCATCCATGGCCTTGTGGATGAGTTCCTTGAAATCGAATAGAACACGGATATTTTCTGCAGGACTGATACTTTTATCCCAAACCGTCATCAGGGGTTCAAACAATTCGGAACCCAGCTTATTCACTTCCTCATTGTATTTTTCAGAAACGATATCGCGGAAGAACTGATTTTTCGCGCCCAGATCGTTATACAAATAATCGTGTTTGATCACCGGCTTGAACGAGCGGCGTATGCTGCGCAGATGGTTGATATAGAACTCCTGGGTTTCTTCATCCTTAAAGAAACTGCGACAGGTCTTTAATAATTCTTCGCCCAGCTTATCCAACCGCACTTTAAATTGTTCATACTGGAAAACACTCTCCAGGTCGTTGATGTATTTTTTATAATGCGGATTGGCAGCGATCTCGGCTTCCAATTTTTTCTTAAGAATAGAAAAACGAGCATTGTATACTGCCTCATCGCGGGCGATATCGGCCGCTACAGAATAATTGGCCCGGGTATTGGTGATGCCCCTACCAATGATCTCATCCTGTTCATTAATGATAACGGCTTTTGATGTAGTAGAACCCAGATCAACACCGAGATAATATTTATTCATATGCTTCGATTTCTTTTTTTATTTTATTATTTGTCATTATACTTCCACGCCTTCCTGCGACAGGATGACCTTCCGCTGCCCCAGCATCTGGAAATAAGATTCCAGTCGGTTCTTGATATTGGCATAAGAGAAATATCGCGGATCAACCAGGTCACTCTCAATGAACCCAACAGGAACGCCTGAACGATGTTCGATCTCGCGCATGATCATGAGCTGACCGGCAGAGAATGAATTGCAACTTTTGATCGAGTTGATGAGAAAACCATCCGCCTTATATTCCTTCACATAATCGGCCAGCAGGTTCACCCGTTGTGGCAGGTTCATATTGGTATAACAACCCATGCAGTATTTGGCCAAACTCTCGAGCGGTTCATCCGGATCATGCCTGAATCCCAGATCATACACCCCTCCTACTTTTGTATAAGAAGAAGCCACGATCACGGCACCCATATCATAAAATATTTTCCAGAACTCGCGGAAATTGGTCCAGTTAGGAGGACCCTCTACCACCAACCTGAATTTTTCTTCCTTCATTTCACCTTCAGGCGTAATGGGGCCAAGTCCGAGCCGAATTCTTTCCTGCACCTCATGATACAGTTCGGTATAATATTCAACTGCTGCATCTGTACCTCGGAAGGCTGTAAAAATGGGACCGATATAATACACGCCGGCGAAATAAGCATCAATGGGAGAAGGTTTGTGTTTGGCACTTTCCAGGATCTTTACCAACAGGTCTTCGGCCTTGGCAGAGTTGACCATCATCTTCGACAACCGATCCATATCAAATGCCTTTCCTGAAACCTGTTCCATTTTAGGGATCACCTCTTCTTTCAATTGTTTCACCATATACTCCAGCTGTTCGGGTGTGATCTTTCCATCTTCCTGATAAGGAGTATGCAACATGGCTACCGGTACGCCGGGATATAATCTTTCCAGGTTCTCGAACCATTTCATAAAAGTGAAACAACCTGTATAACTTAAGAGTAAGAGATCGGGTGGAGGCAATGTTTCGCCGGTTGGACCGATATTTCCTTTCAGCATCATGCCGATATCGCATTTCACATAGGTACATACATCTTCACTGAAGCCGAGCTTCTCTGCTTCACGGATATATTCTGCCGATTTTTTTCTCATACCCGATTGCAGGGCATTGATCTCGGGATATACAGGTAGCATATCAAACGATAGGATCAGTTCGGTTAAATTTCCCGGCACAAAAGTGTACACCACTTTTTTACCGGTTTCCTTTGTGTTACCGAGTTCTTTGAAAAGATCCGCCAGCATATCCTTTTGGATCACCATGCTTTTTTCCTTGATCGCATCTTTTATATCTGCCATAATCTAAATTTTAAACCGCAACACGCATGCACTGCGGGATGAACAAAATGGGTTAGGCCCATAATTTTATTGAATCAGAAAAAGTACCCGCCTGTTCTTTGATCACTTTGAACTGACCGGTATTTTCATGAAATTGAAAATTGATCTGTGGAATGCCTGCTGCGTCACATGCTTTTTGCATCTCGGGTTTATCGAGCAATGCCGGATCGCAAAAGCTCGCAGCACTAAAGATGACGCCGTCGGCATGCCGTTCTTTTACCAATTTCACCAGCCGATCGCCCTTAGGATTACCTACATCGTATACGGCAGAAGAAAATGTACTCTTGGTCAAATAGGCATCAACTATTGCTCCCAAAGGATCATCGGATTTGTCATCCACATCACCCTGTATCCATCTTGAACCCAGCATAAGATCATCGTCAACAATATAACAACCCGCCATTTCGATCGACTTGAGCAATCCAATGGGTGGTTGCTCGCAGAATGAACCGCTGATCACTACACGAATATTATCCAGTGGCTCTCCTCTTTCTTCACTGATCACTTCAACCACCTGTTCTAGGATTTGGTTATGTTCTTCCACCGTCATCACCAAACCTGCACGAATAATATGATAGGTATCTACCGCAGACAATCGCCAGGGATAATCCTGGCGTATCTGGTAAATATGTTCTATCAGTTTTCTGTTGGTATTATACAAACCGATGGCATGATTCAGCTTTTCGGTGCTGAGCTTAACGCCATTCACCTGGAACAGATCATCGAGGACTTTTTCCAGTTCTTGCCGGAAGAAAACGCCACCAATACTTGGACTAAAATTTTGAGGATAATCGAAATACCGTTGAAATTTTCCGCGCTCCACTAATTTGAACATGCCGGAAAGATTGCGCACACAATCGCAGATGGCCGGAAAAACAAATCCGTCGAAATCATCCAGACTATTATCCAGCGCCATTTCAATTACGCCGCGGGGAAGGTGACAGATATACGACTGGTAATACGCATCCCCTTTGATGATCTGCTTACGATCGCCAACGCCCATGATCCCCACGCCCATACCATTTACGGCATGAACGATCTCCCGGGGAAAATAGATCGGCAGAAAACCAAGCAGAAGTCTTCCGGGCTCGGCAGCTTTCCATTGACGGGCTTTGGAAAAATGCAGGTCAAAAGCCTGTTCGGTACAATGGGCAAGTAATGCATCTAATTGCTTCATGAAACAGTATGTTTATAATACGGGTGATCAGTGTTTTTAATGGTCAAAGGCTCAGTAGTTTCCATCAAAAAAAACACTATATAAAGGTCAACAGCAATCGTTTTTGAGTGGGAATTCGAAGTTCACATACCCATATTACAGGTATTTCATATAGCATTCGACGAAGAAAAACACAGATTCCCAATCAATTACAATTTATTTTTTTGCACGAAAAATAAACATGACCATGATTAGGGAGAGATATGATAAAAATCATTGGGGTATAAAAATGATAATCTTAATGAATAAAATTATAACAGGAAGGGATATACGCAAATAAGGGATATCAGGAATTAAAGCCATATAAAAATAGGCTGACCGGAAAGGGCATGGCGTTTTGCCTATTTTATCAGTTCAAATTGGTCTTTCAATCGGATATCACGCGATGAAGCGCCGATCATTAGTTCAAATTCGCCGGGTTCGGCTACCCAATTCAATTGGTCATTATAGAATGAAAGCAGTTCTTTGGTGAGGGTAAATCTTATCGTTCTTGTCTCACCCGGATTCAGCTTTATTTTATCAAATCCTTTCAGTTCGGATACCGGTCTACAGATCGACCCTACCCTATCTCGCAGGTATAATTGTACCACCTCATCCCCCACCATTTTACCGGTATTGGTCAGCTCGAAGGATAGTTCCAACTGGTCCGATGCCTTCATTTTCTTAGAGCTCAATTGCAGATGGCTATATTCAAATTTCGTGTAGCTGAGTCCAAACCCAAATTCATATTTAGGGAAGATGGACAGGTCATTATACGAACTGTTGTAATTGCGGTTGGTATCGCTGGTGGCTGGTCGGCCGGTATTGAAATGACTGTAATAGATCGGTATTTGTCCCTCATTACGCGGAAAACTGATGGGTAGTTTTGCCGAAGGATTCACATCCCCGAACAACACATCAGCAATGGCATTACCCGCTTCTGAACCCAACCACCAAGTGTACATGATCGCCGGAGCGTGATCGGCAGTATAATTAAATACCAATGGACGGCCGGCGTTGATCAACACTACTACGGGTTTACCGGTGGCCAACAAGACTTTCAATAGATCTTCCTGCACACCGGGGATATTGATATTGCTGCGGCTCTTGGCTTCTCCGCTCATATCACGACGCTCGCCAATACTCAGGATCACCACATCAGCCTGTTGAGCAACAGCAACAGCTTCAGCAAACCCATCTTTATTATCGCCTTCAATATCGCAGCCTTTCGCGTACAATAGTTTTGTATCGGCACCCAGTTTATTTTTCACCCCTTCCCATTGTGAAACAATAAAATTGGAATCCACCCCCGGAACTTCCACATCCCAGAATCCTTTGTTCTGTTTCAGGGCCTTTACCAGCGGACCAATAAAAGCGATACTATGTGTTTGCTTGGAAAGAGGGAGAATGGGATTGGTTTGACCAGGCATATTTTCATTTTTCAGCAACACAATACTTTTAGCCGCAATCTGCCGGGCGATTGTTGCATGGGCAGGATCATTAAGTTCTTTGGTTTCCCTGGCTGCATCACAGAAACGGTAGGGATCATCAAATAATCCCATTTCAAATTTCTTTTGTAGGATCCTTTTCACCGCTTCATCAATTAATGCCATCGGAACTTTTTTATCCTTCACCAGTTGCACCAGGGTATGTTTATAATTTCTGCTTTCCATATCCATATCGCAACCCGCCGTGATGGCCGATAAAGCCGCTTCGTATTCATTTTTTACATTGCCATGGTTGATCATTTCACCGATCGAGCCCCAGTCGCTCACCACAAAACCTTTAAAGCCCCATTTACCTTTCAGTATATCGCGTTGCAAGTAGCGGTTACCCGTAGCCGGTACTCCATTCAGGTCATTGAAGGAATTCATAAAAGTAGCGGCACCGGCAGCAGCCGCAGCTTTGAACGGAGGAAGGTATACTTCCCATAACAACCGGTTGCTCATATCCACTGAATTATAATCACGGCCACCAATAGCCGCACCATAGGCGGCAAAATGTTTGACACAGGCCATCACCGCATTGAGCTTACCCAATCCTTCGCCCTGAAAACCTTTTACCCTTGCAGCAGCAATGGCCGAACCCAGAAAAGGATCTTCTCCTGCCCCTTCCATCACCCTTCCCCAGCGCGGATCGCGGGCAATATCCACCATGGGTGCAAAGGTCCAGTGAATACCGGCAGCACTGGCTTCAGTAGCCGCTATGCGGGCCGATAAACGAATGGCATCCATGTCCCAACTGCAAGCTTCTGCCAATGGAATGGGGAAAGTGGTTTTGAATCCATGTACTACATCCTGACCAAATAATAGCGGAATTTTTAACCTCGACCGCATAGCGATCTCCTGCCATTTACGGGTACGAGCGGTTCCCACACAATTCAGCATGGAACCAACCTGGCCCAGTTGTATCTGACCGGCCTTATCATTATCCAGCGTTAAGGGACCTGTAGCATTCCAGTCGTCGTTATACTGGTTCATCTGTCCGATCTTTTCTTCCAGTGTCATCAGTTTACATACTGAATCAGCTTTCTGACTGATGGATCTATTTTGTGCAGTACTGAACAACACAGCAAAGATTCCAAACACTGTGATGACGAAATGGGAAAGATATTTTATTCGCATAGGTTAAATTGATACGGTGCAAAGTAATTTCAAATGAGCAAATTAGCAAATGGAGATAAAGCAATAGATACACGGAATACACGGATAAATACTGATACCACACTGATCTTCCGTGAAAATCTGTTTAGATCCGTGTCATGCGGGTAAGACAATAGATACACGGATGACACAGATTGATACTGATAAACACGGATAAAATACTTTTACTCACTGATCTTCCGCGATCATCCATTTAGATCCGTGTCATGCGGGTAAGACAATAGATACACGGATGACACAGATTGATACGGATAAAATACTTTTACTTACTGATCTTCCGCGATCATCCGTTTATATCCGTGTCATCCGTGTATCCATCATTATCTCAATATTATAATGACACACCCCGCTTCCATGGAATAAAATCATCTTGATTAAGGAGTACTGCTTTCGGGATCAATTCTCCACTGGCGGCCTTGATACAATATTCCAATATGGCTTCCCCCATTTCTTCAATGGTCTTTTCTCCTTCTATTACTGGACCGGCATCAATGTCGATGATATCGCTCATGCGTTTCGCAAGATCACTGTTGGTAGCGATCTTAATAGTAGGACAAACAGGATTACCGGTTGGTGTTCCCAGTCCTGTAGTAAACAAGATCAGTGTAGCCCCGCTGGCAGCTTTTCCGGTGGTAGCTTCAACATCATTTCCAGGTGTACACACAAGACTTAAGCCGGGTTGCGTAGCTGGTTCTGTATAATCCAGCACATCCACTACCGGTGAACTGCCCCCTTTTTTTGCAGCACCGGCACTCTTCATAGCATCGGTGATCAAACCATCTTTGATATTTCCCGGGGAGGGGTTCATATGAAAACCCGATCCTGCCTTGATGGCCTGATCAGCATAGACATTCATCAGCCGAATAAATTTTTGGGCAGTAGCTTCATTGGCGCTGCGGTCAATGAGATCCTGTTCAACACCGCAAAGCTCAGGGAACTCGGCCAATAGAATTTTCCCGCCCAAGGCCACCACCAGATCACTGCAATATCCTACTGCAGGATTGGCTGAAATTCCACTAAATCCATCACTGCCACCACATTTAACACCAATACATAATTTACTGAGGGGCGCTGGTTTTCTCTCTTGTTGATTGATGTGCACCAACCCCGAAAAAGTTTTTTGTATCGCCGCAGTCACCAATTGCTCTTCGCTTTGTGTTGACTGCTGTTCAAAAATATATAGTGGCTTATCAAACTCAGGGTCCAGTAACTTAATATCATTCAATAGGTCTTGCACCTGCAAATGCTGGCAACCTAAACTCAAGATGGTAATACCTCCTACGTTAGGATGATTGGCATAGGCGGCAAGCAGTTTCCCTAAAATAGCTGCATCCTGGCGCGTTCCGCCACACCCTCCCTGATGATTAAGAAATTTAATGCCGTCTACATTTTTAAATAAGCGGTTTGCAGGACCGGGTAATTGAGTATCCAGATTAACCCCAGTGATATCTTCTCCATCCCTATAGGCATTTGCAAGTTCCTGTGTAAATCGTTTATACTTGCCCGTTACCGCGTAACCCAGTTCATTATGAAGCGCCTCTCTGATCACATCTAAATTCCGGTTTTCACAAAAAACTGTAGGAATGAAGAGCCAGTAATTGGCTGTACCCACTGCTCCATTTTGGCGATGGTAGCCATTAAAGGTCCGGTTGATGAATTTTGACAGATCCGGTGGCTGCCAGGCATAGGATGTTTGCCGATATTGAAAAGGTTCGGCTGCATGTTTCAGGTTTTCGGTTGTGATCAATCCACCTTGTTCAACCCTGGCTTGAGCTTTCCCCACCAGCACACCATACATAATAACTGCATCCCCTTGCTGTAAAGTTTGGGTAACAAATTTATGTTTGGCCGGTACAGCATCCACCAAAATAAAATCCGCCCCATTATGGCGAACTTGCTCTCCCTTATTTAATGCAACCAATGCCACCATTACATTATCCATTGGATGCACTTGTAGAACTTTTTGCTTCATTGTTTCTGATATTTTTTCGCATGGCACTCCTTGCAGGAAATGTTGCCGGAATTAACAAAAGCAAAACTGATACTTGCAGAACAATACTCCCCCACTGAAGATCGTTTTTAATTAATGACGATCTCATACAGATTGCCTTCTGATGTGCGGGTGTACAATTTGCCACCTTCTTCAAACAAGTACCTTGATTTTTTTAACTGGGTATTGTCAAGTTCTTTTTTAGTACCATCGGCCAGGGTTGTTTCAGAAAAGGCACCTGAGTCTTCGATGCTGTATAATTTATCCTTCACTACGGAAGAGAGATTACCTCTCCAGTTTTTTGATTTTGCGATTTTTTTCCAGGCACCGGTGCTGGTATTGATTTCATAAAAGGTTCCATTACTCACCATCGTGTAGAGTGAAGCTTCATATTTGAACATGAATCCAGGAGTATAAAATTCAGCTTCTCCGATCGGTTTTCTTGTACTGGTATTAAATCCGTAATATCTATAAAGGACGCCATTTTCAATGGCATAAAATGTATTGCCCACAACCACCACATAGGTGATCTCCTTCCAATAGCCCATATTGGATAACACCGACCAATTACCGGTAGCAGGGTCAATTTGGGTCATGCTGCCATCGTCATCGATTACATAAAGCCGGTTGTTGAGGGTAAAAAAGAATTTTAAATGACTATATGTGGCTTTCCCCACCCTTGAATATTCACCGGAGGTTAGATCTGTCTTATAGATCGATCCGTTTTGATCAACAGAATAAAGAAAGCCAGCACTATGTGCTGAAATCGATAGCGTGGAGCTCAGCAGTACATTGTCTTTACCCACCTGTTTTAGGGTAACCGTTTGTGCGGTAGCTCCAATATTGAAAAGCACAATGGAAAACAGAATTAAAATGAAGTTTTTCATATCGTTTAATTTAAGCCTGGCAAATTTAATATTTCAGGGGCTGGTTGCTTTGTGAAAATAACTTTACAGTTGGTTTTGTTTAACTGCAAATTAATTGATTTTTAGCTGTGCCACGAGAGTATTTGTGGAGGGTATCAGCCAAATGTCGAATCTTTTTTGGATGACCTAAAGCAATTGTAATCTGCTGACTTGTAATTATTGGAAAATATAGCAACACTGGTCCGATGCCCCCATTATTTAAAAATATTTAAGTCCTCATTATAAACCGGGCTTTGTATGCCGAGAAAATTTAAAACACTGTGAAATACATGGCCCTGAGACAACTCATTATTGGGTTTCAATTGTCTTGAACTGTTTTCAGACATCCACACTATAAACGGGATCTCGTATTGTTCTTTGGGTGCAAGACTTAGCGGCAAACCATGCATGTATAGATTCTTTTCTCCCAAAGATTCACCATGGTCTGAAACAAAAATCATGGCACTTTTATACGCTTTTAATTGTTGCAGGTCTTCAATCAAATTATGCAAGATATAATCGGTATAAACAATCGTATTGTCGTAGGCATTAATCAGTTCTGTTTGAGAGCATTTCCCTAATTCCACCGTGTTGCAAACGGGCTTAAAAATTTCAAATTGGGGTGGATATTTCTTACTGTAGGTAGGTCCATGACTTGTACTGCTGTGCAATACAATCAATATTTTATTTTTTGTACTCGCGGCTATCTGTTCTTTCAGATCTGTCAGCAGCACCTCATCGTAATTACACCCCACGTCTTTACAATTTTTTTTCAGTGCTTCCTCACGCTGGTAATTTTTTATATGGATGGGCGGTTCTCCCCAGTTGGTAGTCCGCCAGATAACCTCTACGCCATTTCTTTCCAAATAATTGGGTAAAATTTCATACAGGTCATCAGTATGGGCATGCTCTAAAATACCTTTTACACCTGCTGAAGTGTAGGTGGCACAGGAGTTGGCATTGAAATGAAATACGCCAGGGGTATTGGAAAGAAAAGGATTGGTATTTTTTTCGTATCCATATAAAGAGAAGTTTTGGCGCCTTGCTGATTCTCCTATCACCAGGACCACCACCGCTTTCTGGCTATCTTTTATGGTAGCATTGGGCAATAAAATTTCTTTTTTATTCTCCTGGTACTTATGCGTATAATAAAGAGAAATATTTACGGTGTAGCACCATGGCATTGCTAGTCCGCCCAATGTTTTTGAATTCTTATCAATCCACAGCCAATTGCGGGCATTCACAAATGCGATGGCTACAATAAATAACAGGGTAAGGGAAGTGACAATAAAAAACCGCTTTACTGTTACATTGATGATTTTAGCCTTAATGATATAGATGCTGGGAATTACACCCAGCAGGATTACGTATAGTATTAATTTAAACGAAAAAAAACTGGTAGCCTCTGCATGGTCTGTATTGAGCACATTCCCCACCATGGCTTCGTCTATGATAATATGGTAGGTATTTACAAAGTAAAGAGCAATGGCATTAACAATAAAGAATACAACCGATAGAAATTTTCCCACAAAGCGTGAAAGAAAGAAAACCAGGAAGAAAGCAAAAGCATTGGCAACCACCATCAGGATCATTAAGGTGATAACAATGTTAATGCCGTTCAGGCTTTTATAATCAAGGTTGTTAAAGACAAATTGGTAAAAGGGGTAATGAAAGAGTAAAAAATTAAGAACGCTTATCAATAAAACAAAAGGGATTATTTTTATATTATTTTTTAACGAATACATAGATGATTTTATAAAATGCAAAAAATAGACTGGCTATTGCCAGGTAATAAATTACCAGATTTTCATTGATTATTCCGTTGATCAACGAAATACAGCAAACCAGCATCAATACCATAAGAACCGGATAATATTTTGGATTGTTAATCCAGGCCCAGATCTTGAATTCCCGGCTGATAAAAATACCTATAAGTCCCGAAATATACCCAATAATACTGCCGGTAATAACATCAAGCGGGTAATGTGCGCCTACACCTACTCTTGTAAACGCAATCATTAGTCCGGTAATGATGATGAAAGAAACCCATAAAATTTTGTATTGCAGCTTTTCGGGCATAAATGCAAACATCAAAACGGTAAGTGTTGTGAACACGGTAATGGAGTGCCCCGACGGCAAACTGGCCTGCCCAACGGCTTTGTTCCCGATGACAATAAAACTATTGTTATCAAACACCACGGCCGGCCTTGCCACGCCAAATATATTTTTTAATACATTGGAAAATATAAGCGACAGCAGCGAGGCCGATAGTAAAGCCTCCCACATTTTGGGGGCATAGAGAATGAAAATGCTTAAAAATGCCAGGAAAACGGAAGCATCTCCTATTTGGGTAAGATTATAGAGGATTTTTGGAAACTGGCCCAGGTGAAAATTAATAAAAAAGAAAGCATCCTTTTGTACCTGTATATATTTATCAACAGATAAAGCATCCCGGCTATACAGCCATAAAACCATTGCAATCAGCAGCAATATGGGTAAATAAAATAAAGATGGTTTGAGCCTGGCATAATTTTTAATAACACATATGTTCATTTGCATTTTATTTACAAGGCTGCTTTTACAAATTTATTTCAGCGGTACTGGTATTGTTAGACATTAATGAATATGTCAAATAATTTGTCACCTTAAAATCTACATCCATTGCAGTTCCGATGTTCACATACTTGGAGCAGTAGCAGGAAAAAGTCCATTGGGACTGCCAGGCAGGTGCAGGAATCTGGGTAAACATGTAAAGTTACCGGCGAATTTAGTAAATCCTGAGTATTTAGCGCTTTATAAAAGCTCAAACTGGAATGCCTGCCAGTTGGCAGTTTTTTAATGCATTACTATAGCCATGTAAGGATAAGGATGTAATCTACTTGCCTTCATGGATGTTTACAATTTGAATAAATAGGGCATAAAAAATCCCGCATTATGCAGGATTTTGGATTTGTGGAGAGTATCGGGCAAATGTCGAATAATTTATTGGATGAACTAAAGCAACTTTTGCAAATTCTTGACCTGTAATTATTGGAATAATTCGGAGACAATATATCACCAACCATCAAGTAGTTCATTTGGTTTGACTACCTACAAGCTAAATGGAATTTTAATATTAAAGACCAGGAAACAATCACCACAACAACACTAACTAATATTCTTACTGAGCATCTAGCTATTGGAAAAAAAATAGATTTGTTAACAGTGGATGTGGAGGGCCATGAATGGGAAGTAATCAAGGGACTTGATTTGAATTTGTATCGACCTACAATTATTGTATTGGAATGCCACAACCTTGAAGATTTTTCTAAAAGTTCAGTATATCAACATTTAATTGCTAACGAATACAAATTAGTTGGGTTTGTCATTATGAATGCTTATTTCCGTAACAGTAGAACTGAATCGTAAAATCCAAGGTATTTAAACTACAGATACGTATAGTTTTTTTAAAATGAAAAAGCGAATTCCTGTTAGAATAGGTAAATCGTCGTGCTAAAGGAATTAATTGTTATAGTATTTAGTTAAGATACCACTGACGATTTGCAAATATTAGCTAGCAAAAGTTTTTGTTGTAGTTTAATTATTACAAATAAAATGATCCGTACTATTTTTATGAATAAGGTGGATAGGTAATAGAAATATGGTTTTATTTATCTTATTTTTGTTACACCACCAAAGTCGGTAAAAAATGTAAATATTGATCTTTGTCCTACTTGTATATACAACCTATTAAAAACCATGAATAAACTCCACTGTTTAATTTCCTTTTTTTTGATTACTCTAAATCTGTTCCTTGCGTTAAGGATTAATTTATTTTAAAGTGCATAAGCATTAAATGAAAACATCATGAAAAAATATCTCCTATTACTATTTACTGCCACCTTATTTCTAGGCACTGTAGGCAAAGCAATTGCACAAGGAAATACAATTGGCAAGCCTGTGAAATTTGGAAAATTACTAATTGCCCAATATGATATTGGAGAATTGAATTGGGCCGATGCCAAAAAAGCCTGTGCCAAATTGGGAACTGGTTGGCGCTTGCCAACAAAAGATGAACTTAATGTATTGTACGAAAACAAGGATTCTATTGGTGAATTTTATCCTATAAAATATCCTGGTGTTATTTTTTATTGGAGTGCTACGTTGAGTACATCTCGAGGTGACGCACAAAGCAATGCAAAAAATGCTTGGTTTCAAGATTTCGCAGATGGCAGTCAGAAAGATTTTGATAGCTATTGGTCAAGCAACAAGGTTGTTAAATACTATGTCCGTGCTGTTCGATCTTTTTAATTTTTATCACTTTGTAAATCGTTGTATATCCCACCTAAGGGATTAATTAATCTGATTAAACACTCATTTTCGGCTCTTGTTTTCACAAACCGAAACTTAGAAAATATAAAAAAATGGTTCTTTGAGTCACGACCCAAGGCGTAATATTTAGTTAAAAAAACAGACCTTCATTATCAACATTTATACGGTGAAATTAAATTAGCAAAAAATAAAAAATTTGTTCCAGCTTTTTTTAGATTAGGTAAAGCAGCCATATTTCTTGGTTTAATAAGTTTAGTCTTACCTTTTTTTGGATTAAGGATTCGGGGTGCCGCTTATCTTGAACAACCAGGTGCAAAGCTTTATACAATTTTGGTGGGTGTAGGATTAGTGCTATTAGCATTTTTTGTTTCTGTAATGGACAAAGATGATAAATAGTTTTATTTTTTCGCCTTACAGAAATTTCAACAATACAGCATCATCATTTCTTTCATCGTTGGCTTTATTTCTTTCTTTTCCTCTTTTGAAGTTTTGCTATTGCTATAGCATATGTCTTCAAACCAAATTGAACTAATTCTTGGAGTGTGTTTAGCGCACTTTTTGCTGAAGACTTACAACTAGTTACTGTAACTTATTTTGCCTTAAATATTCTTTAGGAGTGCAACCTTTTATTTTTTTGAAAGAAGAATAAAAGGAAGGCTTGCTGCCAAACCTGTAAATCGTCAGCACAATCTGAAGAGCTGTTTTTCCAGCTTGCAGAAGATTCAGTTTATTATAGATAGATAAACTGAGGGAATATCTTTTGCCTTGATACCTCCATCTTAGTCTTATACGACCTTCACAATTAGTAATTGAAACTGCTCCTTTGTTGGATTTCTGACCCAAACCTGACCCAAACTGATCCATTTGATACCCAATTTAATTATGACTGGGTCAAATTTGGCACCGTAAAATGAGATGGAAATAAAAAAAGCCCTTCATTTAGAAGGGCTTATACACTACAAGTGTTTGTGGAGAGTATCGGGGTCGAACCGACGACCTCTTGCATGCCATGCAAGCGCTCTAGCCAACTGAGCTAACCCCCCATTATAATTATTTATTTAAAGAACACTTACTCTATCGAACCAACGACCTTCCCGAATGCCTTCGGGACGCTCTAGCCATCCCGATAGCTATCGGGAGAGCTACCCCCCCCTATTACTATTTAAGCTACGCCCCTCAAATGGAGTGCAAATATATACGCAATAACACAGGCTTCAAAATCAATTTTAATTTTGTTTGTTAGCCGGATTTACAGGAGTTTTCTGGTTATTAGTATTCACTTTTCCTCCTCCGTTTTCGATGGCAATCATAGCATCCAGGTTCTGGCGGGCCAGTACAAAATTGCTATCGAGTGCTAATGCTTTTTGGAAATATTCTTTGGCTTCAGGTTTTCTATCCAGATCATAAAGAGCTAATGCATGAATATTATACACGCCGGCCTGTAAATACGTTCTGCCGGTTTGATCGCCTACATTATAACTCATCACAAATTCTGGTTTGTATTGCAATTTTTCTGCAACCATTGCCGTAGCCACACATTCTGCCAGCCTTTTAATGCTGTATTGCAGCTCCATCAATTTATAAGCATGATAAGGATTCTTGGTCTTGCCAAAAAGCTTATCAAATATATCAATGGCTTCTTTAGGTTGTTGTAATTTATCCAAACAGATCCCTTTCATTTCAAGCAATCCATTATCGGCCGGATTTTCTTTTAGCCGCTTATCTGCCCAAAAATAACACTGTGGAAAATTACCCATTTGCATATAGAGCATGGCCAGTGTATCGGCATAAGGATTAGAAGCCCCTTGTTCTGAAATATAATAATTCAAAGCAATGATGCCGGTACTGATATCTCCGGCCAGCAAGGCCTGGTTAAATACTTTCAGATGGGCATTATTCTTAACAGGGGTTGTTGCCGGTTTACCTGATTGGGCAATCAATAGGCTGCTCATGGTCATGGCAACACATATCACGATAAGTTTTTTCATGTAATTAATTTGAGCGCTGAAATTAATAAAAAAACCCGGAACAATGCTCCGGGTCAGTAAAGTTTACGCTAAAAAATGGTTAATCACCCCATATCTCGCCTTTTCCGTCGAGCCAATCTTTAACCAGGCTGGTAGTAACCGATTTTGGCCTTTCCAAAGCAAAGCCCAGGGCCCTATCCCAGCACAAACTTGCCAGTACACCCAAAGCCCTTGACACACCAAATAAAACGGTATAAAACTCATATTCCACCATGCCATAATGCACCAGCAATGCTCCACTATGAGCATCTACATTGGGCCATGGATTTTTAATTTTTGCGATGGACTGCAAAATGGGCGGTACGGCTTCATAAATATTCCAAACGGTTTGCACCAATGCATCATCGGGCATATGTTTTTTACCGAATTCCATTTGAGCAGTAAATCGTGGATCGGTCTTCCTCAACACCGCATGTCCGTATCCGGGCACCACTTTACCTTCACTCAATGTCTTTTTCACATACTCTTCAATCTGAGCTTTGGATGGGGTATCAGTACCGATCTCTTCTCTTAATTCATAGATCCATTTGATCACTTCCTGATTGGCCAATCCATGTAATGGACCCGCTAATCCGTTCATTCCTGCAGCAAAACTTAAATATGGATCAGATAAGGCAGACCCAACCAGGTGAGTGGTATGGGCTGATACGTTACCACCTTCATGATCAGCATGAATGGTCATGTACAAACGCATCAATTCATGAAATCCTTCTTCTTCATATCCCATCATATGAGCAAAATTTCCGGCCCAGTCGAGCAATCCATTGGGTTGAATATGTTCGCCATTCTTATACTTACGGCGATAAATATACGCAGCAATACGAGGAAGGCGGGCGATCAGATCGAAAGTATCATCAAACACAGCATCCCAATAATCTTTTTTGCTCATGCCCTTGGCATAGCGTTTGGTAAACTGACTTTCCGTTTGCAAGCTCATGATGGCCACTACAAACTGCGTCATGGGATGGGCACTGATCGGCAATGCCTCAATAGAATCAAATACATGATTGGGTACATGGCTCCTGCGCTGCCATACACTGCTGATATGGTGCACATCATCTTCAGAAGGAAGTTCGCCAACCAGCATCAGGTAAAACAATCCTTCAGGAAGGGGTTCTGAGCCTCCCGGGGCTTTTGGTAATTTTTCACGCAATTCCGGAATAGAGTAACCCCTGAACCGGATCCCATCCTGTGCATCCAGTAAGGAAGTTTCGGTTACCAGTCCGGTCATGCCGCGCATACCCTGATAAACCTGGCTAAGCGTTACTTCACCGATCTTTTTTTCACCGTGTTCTTTCAGGAGATTTTTAATTTCAGCAGCTACTGAATCTGCTTTTATTTTGAACCTGTCTTTAACGATTCCCATAAAATATGATTTAACATGATAGAAATAAACAATCGCATTATCAATCCGGCAGGGCTGCCTAGATGGATTCCTAAAATTACGATGACTGCCCCGCTAAAACAAAAGTTTTGAAAAGAAACCAACCCTAAAAAAGATGATTTCGCTCATCTACTTGGGTGATCTTTTGTAAAAATAAAAGGCCAGTAAGCCGAAAAAGAAATTGGGCGTCCAAGCGGCCAGGAAAGGGGTTAAATTTCCCTTGGTAGCAAATACAATTGAAAAACGGCTGAATAGGATATAGAATACACTGATCACAACACCGGTTGCCAGGTGGAACCCACTTCCCCCTCTGATCTTGCGCGACGCCAACACAGCCCCGATAATAGTAAGGATCAATACCGATACCGGGATCGCATCTCGGTTATATCTTTCTACTAACAGGGTGCTCAACATTTCTGAGCCCCGCATCTTTTCCATCTTGATAAACGCATCCAGTTCCGGAGTAGGCAGCTGGTCTTTGAGATACTCGTCGCGCCTTAACTCCCTTGGTTTAAAATTATAATTCTGAAGTAAAGTAGGTGAACGTTTAACCCGCTCTGAAATACTATCCAAGTTCCGTTCGGTAACCAATGCCAGGTTCCATTTTTTATTTGCTGTATCCCAATTAAACGATTCAGCCCTGAGGTTGTAGTTAAGTTTTCCGTTTTTAAACTGCTGGATAAAGAATCCCACTCCAATTTTGGAAACGGTATCGTATCCACGAATACCGGCATAGGTATTTGAATCGATCCTGAAATATATCTTTTGCTTATAGGTTGTATTGCCATTGTTGTTCCCGAAATTCGGGTCAACATATTTGGTTTCAAAATCGCCCCATTTTTTATTTGCCTTGGGCACTACATACTGGTAACCTACCCAAAGCAAAGCCGACAAAAACAATCCTCCCACTACATAAGGCAACAGAAAACGCCGGAAACTTACTCCACTGCTAAGGATGGCGATCACTTCCGACCTGGCCGCCATTTTAGAAGTAAAAAAAATAACGGCAATGAAAACAAATAAAGGGAAAAGCATTGCGTCTATACGTGGAATAAACCCGAAATAATAGTCGGTAATGATATTCCAGACGGGCAATTTAGATTTTACAAAATCATCGGTCTTTTCGCTGATA
This sequence comes from uncultured Bacteroidota bacterium, assembly GCA_903878475.1. Classification (GTDB taxonomy): domain Bacteria; phylum Bacteroidota; class Bacteroidia; order Chitinophagales; family Chitinophagaceae; genus Ferruginibacter. The sequence continues at coordinate 21,712 of CAIRHQ010000190.1, forward strand.
TCTACCACCACTACGATGGCCGTGAACAGGATCAGACAAAAGAAAAAGCTGGTCAGGTATTTCGACAATATGTACCGGTCAATCTTTTTCATACAGGTTAGTACCCGCAAAAGTAGCGGAATTGACAATGGCTATGAAATCAAGGAGTGAAGATTTTGTGAAATTGTAACCCGTAAGCTAGCCTTTTCTATCAGATATTCAGTTGGCTGTATCTGAAACAGCTGCAGTGAATGCTTTTCCTATTCCTTTAGCAGCAATCCACCCACTGGTCCAGGCCTGCTGAAAATTAAAACCACCGGTTACCCCATCCACATCCATCACCTCCCCGGCAAAAAATAAACCAGGCTGTATCTTACTTTGCATCGTATTCACATCAATATCGGCCAAACTCACTCCACCAGCTGTAACAAACTCCTCTTTAAATCCTGTTCTTCCCTTAACCTCAAATTCCTGTACGCATAAATTTTTGATCAGCTTGTTCTGTGCCATGGCAGGCAGATCGGCCCACCGGATATTTTCGGGTATACCCGACTGCAACATTAAATATTCCCACAAACGACTGGGTAATGCAAAAGGATTTCGGTTTGCCATTTTTTGGGTGGCCAGGGTAAACCGCAATTGCTGCATTTTTTCGCGCAGGCTTTGCTCATTATGATCAGGTATCCAGTTCACGAATATTTTAAAATGATACTTACAATCTGCCATTACCCTTGCCCCCCAGGCAGATAATTTCAATACCGCAGGTCCACTCATTCCCCAATGGGTGATCAGCAATGACCCTTGCGAGGAAAGCTTAGTTCCCGCCATCTTTACCGATACCTGATCTACTGTTACACCCATCAGTGCCGTAATATTATTCCCCGGTATATTAAAAGTAAACAAGGATGGCACCGGCAACTCAATATGATGGCCGGTTTGCTGCAGCCAATAATAGGCTTCCGGTTTCGCATAGCCGCCGCCAGCCATACATACAAAATCTGCTTCCAGCGTTTTGGTATTGGATAACTGAATGATGAATTTATTTTCGGAAAAGCTGAGTCCCTTTACTTCTGCATTCATCATGATCTGCACGCCATACTGAGTGGCCTCATTCAAAAAACAATCGATGATGGTTTGGGATGAATCAGTGATGGGAAACATTCGCCCGTCGGGCTCCGCCTTCAATTTAACGCCGCGCTGCTCAAACCAGGAAACAGTATCCGTGGTAAAAAAATGATGGAATGCTTTCTTTAAAAATGAATGTCCGCGGGGATAATGTCCGATCATATCAGCAATGCTATCGGAAGCATGCGTTACATTACAACGGCCGCCCCCACTGACTTTTACCTTACTCAATAATTTTCCTGATTTTTCTATCACCAGTACTTCCAGCGCTGGTTGTATTCGGGCTGCATTGACAGCACAAAAAAATCCAGCGGCCCCTCCACCGATCACAACGAGTCTTTTTCTTTTCATGAGGTGATGCTTCTAAGCTCAAAAAATATACAAGAAAGATATAGCGGGAATACTAATAATCTGAACAAAGTGCCGTGTTGGCTTTTTCGGCTGCCTCTATTTCCACAAAGCTGGATAAGATATCTGCTTTGCCTTTTTGAATACAGATATCATGCTCGTAATGAGCAGAAGGTTTTCCATCAACGGTACGAATGGTCCATCCGTCCTTGTCGTGGTAAACTTCCCGGGTACCCAGGTTGATCATAGGTTCAATGGCAATGACCATTCCGTCTTTTAATTTGGCGCCGGTACCGCGTTTACCAAAATTGGGCACCTGGGGTTCTTCATGTAAATGCCTTCCCAGTCCATGCCCCACCAGGTCGCGCACCACACCATAACCATGCTCGCGCTCGGTATATTGCTGAATGGCATTGGCGATATCGCCTACCCTGGCCCCATGCACGGCTTGCTCAATCCCTTTGTACAAAGAGGTCTTGGTTACCTGCATCAATTTTTTTATCTCGTCTGGCACAGCACCTAACGCAAAGGTATAAGCGCTATCTCCATGAAATCCATTTTTAAAAACGCCTACATCTACGGAAACCACATCCCCATCTTTCAACTCCTTGTTAGAAGGGAATCCATGAACCACTGCATCATTTACCGATATACAACAAGCATAAGGAAAGCCATTATACCCCTTAAAAGAAGGCAATGCCTGGTGGTCCTTAATAAAAGTTTCGGCTTCTTTATCAAGATACAGGGTAGATACCCCGGGCCTAATGATACCGGCAACCATGGCCAGCGTTTTACTCACGAGCAAAGCGCTTTGCCGCATCAATTCTACCTCAGCCTTGCTTTTATAATGTATCATAATGATATTCTTGTTAACACAAACCCCGACATAAACAGTCGGGGTTTGCAAAAATATTTAAGACTCCCAACCGGGATGTTTTTATATACCCGAAGCAACTGTTTGTCTTCCCTGGATCCTTCCGCTGCTCATTAAACCATCATATTGGCGCATAAGCAATTGAGTTTCGATCTGCTGTAGTGTATCCAAAATAACACCTACCATGATCAACAATGAAGTACCTCCGAAGAAAGTAGAGAAATCCTGCTGCATGCCAAATAATTTCTGGAAGATACCAGGCAGGATACCCACCAAGGCCAGTAAAACGGCACCGGGTAAAGTAATTCTGTCCATGATGGTTCCAATATAATCGGCAGTTGGCTGACCTGGCTTAACCCCCGGAATGAATCCGTTGTTGCGCTTCAGTTCATCGGCCATTTGCTTAGGATTAAAGATCAAAGCAGTGTATAAGAAAGTAAACGCGATCACACAGAATGAATACACGAACATGTAAACAGTATTGGTATGATCAGTAAAATATCGTGCCCAGCCTTCGTTTTTGAATCCGGTGAAAACAGTTGGTAAGAATAGGATCGCCTGAGCAAAGATGATCGGCATTACACCAGATGCATTTACTTTCAAAGGAAGAAAATTACGGGCTCCGCCAAACTGGCGATTGCCTACGATCTGTTTCGCGTAATTTACCGGCACTTTTCGAGTACCCTGAACCAGCATAATAATACCCAGAATAATAGCGATCAGGAAAACGATCTCGATCAGCATGATCAGGATACCACCGGCACCACGGGTAGACCTAGCCGCCCATTCGTGCAGGAATGATTGTGGTAAACGGGCCAGGATACCTACCATGATGATGATAGAAGTACCATTTCCCAATCCTTTATCGGTGATCTTTTCACCCAACCACATTACAAATAAGGTTCCTACGGTAAGTAATACTACAGTAGACAACCAGAAATAAGGTGCATATGCATGTATGATGGCGGCGCCATTACCCAAACTTTTCAGATAGGTGATGGTAGCGGCAGCCTGAAATGCGGTTACAATAACAGTGAGGTAACGTGTCCATTGATTGATCTTCTTTCTTCCACTTTCACCTTCTTTTTGGATCTTGGCCATTTGCGGAACCAATATCGTCATCAATTGCATGAAGATAGACGCAGAGATATAAGGCATGATACCCAGGGCAAATATCGAAGCCCTGTTAAAGGAACCTCCCACAAAAGCATTCAGCAGGTCCAGCATACCATTTGATTTGCTGTTTGCATTGATCTTTGCTAATTCATTGGGATCGATACCTGGGAGAACAATTTGAGAGCCGATACGGTATATGAAAATCAATAAGAGTGTGAACACAATTTTATTGCGTAACTCATCGATGCTCCAGATGTTTTTGAGTGTTTGAACGAACTTCTTCACTGAATTAAAACGATTTAAGTGTTTTGCGCAAAACTGAAATAACGCATTTTACTGCGACTGCCATACGGCAGGTGAGTCAAATATCGTGAAATTATTTTACTATCTCCACGGAACCTCCGGCGGCTTCAATGGCTGCCTTCGCTTTTTCGCTCACGGCATTCACTTTGAAACTGTATTTGCCTTTCAGTTCGCCATTGCCCAATACTTTAACGCTATCGAACTGACTGATCAATCCGTTAATGTATAAATGCTGCAGGCTGAATTCGGTCAGGCTATATTTTTCTGCCAACTGGTCGATCTGACCCAGGTTGAGTACTTTGTATTCAATACGATTGTTGTTCTTGAATCCACGCTTAGGGATACGACGCTGAATAGGCATCTGACCACCTTCATGGGCTTTTTTACTTTTGTAACCCGCGCGACTTTGTCCGCCCTTATTACCTTTTGTAGAAGTTCCGCCTTTTCCGCTCGCTTCACCGCGACCAATTCTTTTTTCTTTGTGCGTAGCGCCTTTTGCGGGCTTAAGTGTGTGTAGTTTCATTGTATCCTGATTTTGTACTTACGGGGAATCACCCCTCGCGTTGTTTATAAATCAACAAACTGGCTTCCGCCAATCTGCCATTATTTGAATCATGTACCGGCAGTGGTAAAAGAACTAAGCCAGTTCTTCCACTTTTACCAGATGCAGCACTTTGGTAACCATACCCAATATTTGTGGGGTAGCTTCCACTTCAACGGTTGCATTCATCTTTTTCAAGCCTAATGCTACCATTGTTCTTTTCTGGCGCTCTGATCTGTCGATCACACTTTTAACCTGTGTTACTTTTATCTTTTTCATAATTAAAGTCGTTTGTTAGGAGTGAAGTATTCATACCTCGGTGATTATTAAAAACCGGAAGCATGATCATCTCACTCGATTACCCGTTAAATACTTTTTTCAACGAAACATTGCGTGCTTTTGCTACGGCAATGGGTTCCCTTAAGGTAGCCAATGCTTTAAAAGTAGCTTTTACCACGTTATGCGGATTGGCCGAACCGAGGTTCTTAGCCAATACATCGGTAATGCCTGCAGCTTCCAGTACGGCGCGCATGCTACCTCCGGCAATCACACCAGTACCATGAGCGGCTGGTTTGATATACACTTTAGCAGCACCTTCCTTACTCAACTGGTCGTGCGGAATAGTACCATGCATCAGCGGAATCTTGATCAGATTCTTTTTGGCATCTTCAATTCCTTTGGTAATGGCTTCCTGCACTTCTTTGGCTTTTCCCAAACCATGCCCAACCACACCGGCTTCGTTACCCACTACAACTAATGCAGAAAAACTAAAGGCACGTCCGCCCTTGGTTGTTTTTACTACACGGTTAATGGCAACCACTTTGTCTTTCAACTCAAGGTCACCGGCTTTTACTCTGTTTAAAATTAAATTTGACATTTATTTTCTGATTAGAAATTTATAATTAAAAAACAAGGCCACCTTCTCTAGCGCCTTCAGCAACTGCCTTAACCCTTCCATGATAGATATAACCACCACGATCAAATACCACGGTAGTGATACCCAATTCAGATGCCTTGCGGGCGATGGCAGCTCCTACCAATTTACTTTTTTCGATCTTGGGTGCTTTCTGAGCTTGGATATCTTTTTCCCTTGATGAAGCAGCAGCGAGGGTAACCCCGTTGTTGTCGTCGATCAATTGCGCATAGATATCACTGTTACTCCTGAACACACTTAAACGGGGTTTAGCAGCAGCACCACTTATCTTTTTGCGTATGCGATACTTAATCTTTACTCGAGCACTTGATTTGTTATTCATAATCTTTTATTTTTTTCTCCGATACTGCCGGAGATATTTAGCGATTGGTCATTTAGTTTGAACCTTTCGGAACCACTAAGCAACTGATGAACTAATAAACATTATTTACCTGCTGCCTTACCTGCTTTTCTTCTCAACACTTCGCCGGCAAATTTCACACCTTTACCTTTGTATGGTTCAGGCTTACGTAAACTCCTGATCTTAGCACAAACCTGGCCGATCAATTGTTTGTCGATGCTTTCAAAATGGATCATCGGATTTTGTCCTTTATCCTGTGAGGTAGACACTTTTAATTCTTTTGGAATTTCAAAGATGATATTGTGTGAATATCCCAAAGCAAGATCCAACAGGTTACCCTGGTTAGACGCTTTATAACCCACACCCACCAATTCAAGTTGTTTTTTATATCCTTCTGTTACGCCTTTCACCATATTGCTGATGAGCGAGCGATACAAACCGTGCATAGCACGATGACGGATCTGATCGGTAGGACGGATCACTTCAACAACACCTTCTTTCACTTCCAGGTTAATATCCCTGTCAATGGTTTGCTTCAGTTCGCCCATGGGTCCTTTTACAGTAACCACATGATCTTTTCCGAATACCACAGTAACACCACTTGGAATTTCTACCGGTTTTTTACCTATACGAGACATAGTCTTTTGTTTTTTATTTTTTTCTCCCAACCGGTCAGCCTGCTATAGGTTCGGCTTAATGGTTCAGGAAAATTAAAATCTGTGAACGATTAATAAATATTACACAATACTTCTCCACCCACATTCTGCGCACGGGCTTCCTTGTCGGTCATTACTCCTTTAGAAGTAGACACGATGGCTACACCCAATCCATTCTTCACACGTTTGAAATCGCCTGGTTTTGCATAAGTACGCAAACCCGGACGGCTCACCCTTTCCAGACTTTGAATAACGGGCAACTTAGTAGCCACATCATATTTCAAAGCGATCTTGATCACACCTTGTTTCTTATCTTCTTCAAATTTGTACTTCAGGATATATCCTTTGTCGTACAAAATTTCAGTGATGCGTTTTTTCAGGTTGCTGGCTGGGATCTCCACGATGCGGTGATTGGCCATCTGCGCGTTACGAATTCTTGTTAAATAATCTGCTATCGGATCAGTAACCATTGTTATTTCAGTTAATTGATTAATAAATTTTTTACAATGCGATATCCTCTTGTTCCGCTGTTGCGGATCAGGGGGTTTTTACCAGCTGGCTTTTGTTACACCTGGAATCTTTCCCTGCAAAGCCATATCCCGAAACATGTTTCTGGATAAACCAAAATGCCGCATGTATCCCCTTGGACGGCCGGTGAGTTGGCATCGGTTCTTTAACCTTACCGGTGATGCATTTTTTGGAATCAGATCCAAAGCGGCATAGTCTCCGGCTGCTTTCAGTGCGGCGCGCTTGGTAGCATATTTAGCTACCATCACTTCGCGTTTGCGCTGCCTGGCTTCAATTGATTTTTTTGCCATTATTGCTTAGTTATTTTTTAACGTTTTTAAAAGGCATACCCAATTCTTTCAGCAATTCAAATGCTTCTTCATTGGTACCCGCTGTGGTTACAAATGTGATATCCAAACCGGTGATCTTATTTACTTTGTCGATATCGATCTCCGGAAAGATGATCTGCTCGGTAACACCCAGTGTATAGTTTCCACGGCCATCAAATGATTTGTCATTGATGCCTTTGAAATCACGTACACGTGGCAGTGATACAGAAACCAGCCTGTCGAGGAACTCATACATCTTTACACCGCGTAAAGTAACCCTTGCCCCAATCGGCATGTTCTTACGCAATTTAAAGTTTGAGATATCTTTCTTAGACATGGTAGCCACTGCTTTCTGTCCTGTGATGTTTGATAACTCATCCACAGCGATATCGATCAGCTTTTTATCTGTAACGGCACCATTCACACCACGATTCAAACAAATCTTGGTGAGGCGTGGAGCCTGCATTACAGTTTTATAACTGAATTTCTTCATTAAAGCAGGTACAACTTCTTGTTTGTACTTATCTGCTAATCTTGGAGTGTTTTTTGTTGTGCTCATTATTTGATTACCTCCCCTGATTTTTTAGCTACTCTTACTAATTTTCCGTCTACCCTGGTACGCTTGATCTTGGTGGGCGCACCTGCCTTAGCATCCCACAGCATCACATTACTGATGGCAATAGGTGCTTCTTTTTTCACGATACCACCCTTGGTATTCTGAGAAGTTGGCTTGGTATGTTTGGTAACGATGTTAACACCTTCTACCAGAACACGGTTTTTTTCTGAAATAATTTCCAACACCTTGCGGGGCTTCTTCAGGTCCTTGTCTTCACCGGTAATAACTACTACCGTGTCGCCTTTTTTGATGTTGAACTTTGGTTTAAATCTTGTACTCATTGTTTATCAATTTTCAAGTGGGCAGTTGCCAGTTTGCACACTCTGTTTTAATGTTGTAATTATAATACTTCAGGTGCCAGTGAAATGATCTTCATATAACCCTTGTCTCTCAACTCACGAGCCACTGGGCCGAAAATACGGGTACCCCTTGGTTCATCAGATGCATTCAGTAATACCACGGCATTGTCATCGAAACGGATATACGAACCGTCTTTCCGACGCAATTTGTTGGTAGTACGAACGATAACGGCTTTGCTAACCGTACCTTTTTTGATACCACCGGCAGGCATTGCATCTTTTACGGTAACAACGATCTTATCACCGATTTTTGCATAGTCCTGGCCGCTATTACCCAGTACACGGATACAAAGCACTTGTTTGGCACCGCTATTGTCTGCTACGTTTAATCTACTTTCTTGCTGAATCATCTTAATTGATATTTGTTGTTTGTTGCCTGCTGTTGGTGTGTCATATTATACTGCCATCCCAAACCTAGACTGAAAACTGTACACTTATTATTTAACTTTTTCTACCACTTCAACCAGTCTCCAACGCTTGGTTTTGCTCATCGGGCGACTCTCCATGATCTTCACTGTATCACCGATGCTGCACTCATTTTTTTCATCATGGGCGTGGAACTTGGTCGTCTTTTTCAAGAACTTACCATACAAAGGATGTTTTACTTTCCTTTCTACATTCACCGTAATGGTTTTATCCATCTTGTTGCTGGATACCACACCTAATTTCGTTTTCCTTAAATTTCTTTCGGCCATTGTTAATGATTTTAGCTTTCGCTTTTATTCAAACTTTTTTTCTGATCCTTATTGGGGAACAAGAATTAAAATCCTAATTGTACTTTTTTTAATGCGGTTTTCAACCTGGCAATATCCCTTCTCAGTGCACGGATGCTTTGTGGATTCTCCAGCGGAGAAATAGCATGAGCAAAAGAAAGTTTCTTGATGCGCAATTCGTCTTCTGCGATCCTTGCTTTAAGGTCCGCCTCATTCAATCCGTTCAGGCTTTTTACAAAATCTATTTTCTTAGACATTTTTATTCGTTTTATTAACCTGCGTACAGGCCTATTCGATAATCAGTGTTATGCTTCGTAATCGTGACGAACCACAAATTTTGTCAGGATCGGCAATTTTTGTGCAGCCAGTGCAAATGCTTCTTTCGCTACTTGTTCGCTTACTCCATCAGCTTCAAACAAGATCCTTCCGGGTTGTACAATAGCAGCCCATCCTTCTGGGTTACCTTTACCTTTACCCATCCTTACCTCTGCAGGCTTAGCGGTGATCGGCTTGTCGGGGAATATCCTGATCCACACATTTCCTTCACGCTTCATATGACGGGTCATGGCCTGACGGGCACTTTCGATCTGGCGATTGGTTAACCAAACACTATCCAGTGCTTTTAAACCAAATGCACCAAATGCTAAAGTAGCACCACGCTTGGTATCACCCTTCATTCTGCCTTTTTGCGTCTTCCTGTGTTTAGTTCTTTTCGGTTGTAACATCGTAATTCAATTTGCTATTTTGAGTATTTACTGTTCAGGTGATCTTTTAAAAAGCATCCCGGAATCAGCAGCATTCTATTTCAATTTTTTTAAACGGGCAATCCTAGTTCCTTCTTCCACCGCCGCCACCGCCGCGATTTCCACCACCACCACCACGGTTTCCACCACCGCCGCCGCCGCCACGCCTATCATCTCTGCGATCATCCCTTCTATCAAATCCACCCTGGCGCTCTCCTACTTCTTTTCCACCACCTGCAACCACATTCGGGTTCAGGTCGCGCTTACCCAATACTTCACCTTTACAGATCCATACCTTGATACCGATTTTTCCATAAACGGTAAGGGCAAATACGTTTGCATAATCAATATCCATACGCAGGGTATGCAATGGGGTACGACCCTGTTTGATTTCTTCGCTACGAGCGATCTCCGCTCCACCTAATCTTCCACCTACTTTTACTTTAATTCCTTCAGCACCCATACGCAGGGCAGAAGCGATCGCCATCTTGATGGCTCTTTTATAGTTGATCCTGTTCTCTAATTGACGAGCAATGGTATCAGCTACAATATTGGCATCCAATTCAGGACGACGGATCTCCAGGATATTGATCTGCACATCATCTTTACCACATAATTTCTTCAACTCTTCCTTGATCCTGTCTACCTCTCCACCGCCTTTACCAATGATGATTCCGGGCTTAGAAGTGTGAATGGTCACGATCAGTTTATTCAGGGTACGCTCGATCACAATCTTTGCAATACCGCCTTTGTTGATACGTGCATTCAGGTAATTCCTGATCTTGTTGTCTTCGACAAGCTTTTTAGGATATTCAGTTTTGCTGGCGAACCAGTTACTGTCCCAACCACGGATGATTCCCAACCTTGCGCCTATCGGATTTGTTTTCTGACCCATATTATTGGTTAATACTTTTGATGATTAATTTTTAGTTGCTTTTGTATCTACAATTACCGTTACATGGTTACTGCGTTTGCGAACCCTGTATCCACGGCCTTGTGGTGCCGGACGCATACGCTTAATTACCCGGGCTCCGTCAACCATGATCGTTTTAACGATCAGGGTATTTTCATCACCACCTTCATTCTTTTGCTTCCAGTTGCTGATGGCAGAAACTACCAGTTTGCGTAAAGGAACTGCAGGATGTTTTGGATTATGTTCCAAAACAGCCAATGCCTTTTCAACCTCCATTCCACGGATCAGGTCTACCAGTAAACGCATTTTACGTGGTGAAGTGGGATAATTATTCAATTTTGCTACTGCTTCCATATTACTAAGTTTCGGGTTCCGGTTTCGGGTTCCAAATGGGTGATCTTACCTACTCTGGAACGCGCAACGCGCAACTTATTTTTTATACAATTTTCTTACTTGAGTGTCCTCTGAAATTTCTGGTGGGTGCAAATTCACCCAGTTTATGTCCTACCATGAATTCGGTCACATACACCGGAATGAATTTATTCCCATTGTGTACCGCAAATGTTTGTCCTACGAAATCAGGAGTGATCGTGCTTCTGCGACTCCAGGTTTTGATCACACCCTTTTTACTTTTCCCTGCAATGATCGCAGAAACTTTCGCATCAAGCTTAGCTTCTACATAAGGACCTTTTTTTAACGAACGAGCCATGTTTTTTTAATTTGCCAATGTGCTGTTTGAACGCGCACATCTTATTTTTTAATTTTGTTTATTTATCTCGCTTGCGTGAGACCATTTTAACAATCCACTATTTATTCGGCAGTTTCTTACCATTCCTTCTGGTGATGATCATTTTATCAGATCCTTTACCGCGTGTACGAGTGATCTCTCCTTTTGCATATTTACCCTTGCGACTGCGTGGATGTCCACCAGATGCCCTTCCTTCACCACCACCCATCGGGTGATCTACCGGGTTCATGGCTACCGCCCTTGTTCTTGGACGAATACCTTTCCAACGGTTACGACCTGCCTTACCCATGCTTTCCAGGTTGTGATCGCTATTGCTTACCACACCTACTGTTGCATAACATTTGATCAGCACTTTCCTCAACTCACCACTTGGCATTTTCAGGATCGCGTATTTTTCTTCTTTATTGGTTAACTGGGCTGAGGTTCCGGCGCTGCGCACCAGGATACCACCATGACCAGGTTGCATTTCTAAGTTGTGTACGTTAGTACCCAATGGCATGTTCTTCAACATCAGGGCATTCCCTAATTCTGGAACAGCATCATCTCCACTGATAACGGTTTGGCCTACCTGCAATCCCTGAGGAGCGAGGATATAACGTTTTTCACCATCGGCATAAGACAATAAGGCGATAAATGCGGTACGGTTTGGATCGTATTCGATGGTTTTTACAGTAGCAGGAATATTCTTCTTGTTACGGGTAAAATCCACTACACGATACATGGTTTTGTTTCCACCACCCATATAACGCATGGAACGCCTTCCCTGCACGTTACGACCGGCAGTATTCTTTTGCTTTTCCAGCAATGATTTTTCCGGAATATTGGTCGTGATCTCTTCGTATGCATTACCAATCCTCCAGCGAGTACCTGCGGTTGTGGGTTTGTATTTTCTAAGTGCCATTGTTTACTTTTTATTTGTCAAAACTTTGCGGTGCTGACCACCATTCATTAGTTAATAATTATACAGTGCCGTACAGATCAATTGAATCTCCTTTGGCTACTGTTACGATCGCTTTCTTCTTAGAAGGCTTGCGGCCAACGATGAATCCGGCTTTGGTATACTTCGCTTTTGCTTTTGAAGGCACTACGATAGTATTTACATTCTCAACCTGTACACCATAAAAACTTTCTACGGCTTTTTTGATCTCCAGCTTATTCGCCTTCTTATCCACTACAAAAGAGTAGCGGTTCATTTTTTCTGTTTGTTTATTCGCTTTCTCAGACAGAATCGGCTTTATTAATACATCAGACAGTTTCATGCTGTTTCAATTTTTTATTTATCAATTATGCCTCGGCAATATCATCACTGAATATCTTGGCTGCACTTTCAGTCAACACCAATACATTCGCATTTAAAATATCATAAGTATTCAAATCGCTTAATAAAGTACCACTCACTGTTGGAACATTGCGCAAGCTCAGGTACAGGTTATCATTGTATTCCGGAATCACTACCAGTGTTTTCTTACCGCTAATGTTCAGGTTCTTCATGATGCTGGTAAATGCAGATGTTTTTGGTGTATCCATGTTCACATCTTCTAACACCATGATCGCATTTTCCTTGGCTTTATAGGCCAGTGCACTCATCTTAGCCAGATCTTTCACTTTACGATTCAGTTTGATATCGTATTTGTGCGGTTTTGGGCCGAAGATGGTACCACCACCCTTGTACAAAGGGTTACGGAGATTACCTTTACGTGCTCCACCGGTTCCTTTTTGCTTATGCAATTTCTTAGACGAACCATGTACTTCCATACGGGTTTTCACCTTATGCGTACCCTGGCGCTGTGCACCCTGAAATTGTTTAACAGCCAGATAGATCACATGATCATTGGGTTCAATCCCGAAAATCTCTTCCGGTAATTCAACCGTTCTGCCGGTTTTCTTTCCTTCTTTATTTAATACATCTACTTGCATCGTACTTATTTTTATAAGGCCAGCGGCCCTGTTGCTTATTTTTGAATTAAAACAATAGAACCGTTATGGCCGGGAACCGAACCACTAATTAATATGTAATTTTTTTCGGGGAAAATCTTTACAACGGTAAGTCCTTTCATGGTAACGCGATCCTGACCCATACGGCCACCCATGCGCATACCTTTAAATACACGGCTCGCATCGGAAGAGTTACCGATTGAACCCGGAGCACGCTGACGATCATGCTGACCATGCGATTGCTGACCCACACCGGCAAATCCATGGCGCTTTACAACACCCTGGAATCCTTTACCCTTGGTGGTACCCACAACTTCAACACTGTCACCTTCGGTAAAAATGTCGACTGTGAATGTTTCACCAACATTCTTGTCTAGTTCGCTATCGCGTATTTCCTGAACGAATTTTTTAGGAGAGGTTTGAGCTTTGGCGAAGTGATTCACTTCGGCTTTGATGGCGTGTTTTTCTTTTTTATCACCGAATGCTATTTGGAGAGCATTATAACCATCGGTTTCTACAGTTTTCTTCTGTGTTACTACGCAGGGACCGGCTTCAATAATGGTAACAGCAGTTTGTTTGCCTGTTGTATCGAAGATACTGGTCATGCCAATTTTTTTTCCAATAATACTTTTCATTGTATCTTGTTTTTATCCAGCGCTCCCGCAATCGGGGAGATGGATGTTCAATATTTTTTTGTTTTTAAGAGCTTACCCGCTGCTTTTACCCACCCCGGAAATGACCGGGAGGTAAAGTTCATCAGGCCTTGATCTCAACATCCACACCACTTGGCAAATCCAATTTGCTCAAAGCATCTACCGTACGGCTGCTGCTGGTGTAAATGTCTAATAAACGCTTGTGCGTACAGAGTTGGAACTGCTCACGTGCCTTTTTATTGGCATGCGGTGAACGCAGTACTGTGAAAATTTTCTTATGCGTAGGCAAAGGAATTGGTCCTGTTACCACGGCGCCGGTACTGCGAACAGTTTTTACAATCTTTTCGGCTGACTTATCAACCAGGTTGTGGTCGTAAGACTGTAATTTGATTCTGATTCTCTGTGACATATAAAAAGAACTTTAGATTACCGTTTTTTAATTTGGAGTGCAAAGGTAAGGGGATAAAATGTAATGACAAAAGAAAGGCTAAAGTTTTTTTGAAACCTTAGCTCCTTTCTGAAAAATAAAAAACAGCCCCAAAAGGCTGTAGATCATGGCTGGAAGCTGAAAAGCGAGCTAAACCAGCTGTATACCGGAAATTTTCCGACAATTATTCGCCTTGTTCAACCTGCCCCCCGCTGCTCTCAGTCCTATCCACCGCAGCGCCACCATGGTATTTGATACTACCCCCACTACTGGCCCTGGCCTTCAGGGTAACACTGGCATGCACATTTGCCGAACCCCCACTACTCACCGATACCGTGGCATTTTCGCTCAACAATTTACCCGATTTCAACTCAGCACCACTACCTACCTGTGCCGTGTAATCCTTTGTTCTTCCCCTTAATTCTATCGTTGAACCACTGCCCAACTCAACATCTGTTACGGGCGCATCAATGGAAAAGCTAATGCTACTCCCGGAAGCAGCCCTAAAACTCATCTTTGCATCTGATCGCAATTCCCCGGTTCCCTTTACATCAGAACCCGCATTGGCCACCACTGAATTAATAACCGGAGAAATGATCATAACCCGCAGATGTACATCTCCGAAACTATGAAGATGCTTGATCCGGATCTTCAATACCCCGCCCTGCACAATAGTTTCAATATATTTTAAAATATTATCATCCGACTCAACAACCACTTCCGTAACAGGCCCATTCTTTAACGTCACCTCAAATCCACCTTCAACCACAATTCCATCAAAATTTCCGGTAACCCTTTTTTCTGTTACAATATTCCCGCTGCCGGTGGTATATGTACAGGCACTCAGAGCAACTATGGCAAGCAGCATCAAGGCGATTATTTTCATGACTGTAAATTTTAATACAAATATAAATTTTATGACGCGAATTGGAAACTTGCGAAACCATAACATGCAAGTTATTATTTAACTTTACGCCCTATGACGGAAAAAATACTCATCCTCGATTTTGGATCCCAATACACCCAGCTCATTGCCCGTGCTGTAAGAGAAGCCAATGTATATTGTGAAATCATTCCCTTCCACCAAGCTATTACCTTCGAAAACAATCTTAAAGGGATCATTTTAGGCGGCTCTCCTTTTTCGGTGAATGACCCAAATGCCCCGCAGGTAGATATTGAAGCGATGGTAAAACAAGTACCGGTACTGGGCATCTGCTACGGTGCTCAACTTACTGCCAAAAGCTTTGGTGGCAGGGTCGACAAAAGCGAAAAAAGAGAATACGGTCGCGCCAGTTTTGAAATTGTAAAAGAAGATACTTTATTACAACAGATCCCCACCCCCTCACAGGTATGGATGAGCCATGCCGATACCATCATTCAACTGCCCAACGAATTTGAATGCCTGGGCACTACCGAAAGCATTCCGGTAGCAGCTTTTAAAAAAACCAATACAACCGGTGGATTCGATCTTTATGGACTCCAATTTCACCCCGAAGTATACCATTCAACTGAAGGCAAGACCATCATAAAAAATTTCCTGGTCAATATCTGTCACTGCACACAAAACTGGACTGCAGCGCATTTCATCACCGATACAGTTGCCGCACTTAAAAAACAGATCGGCGATAAAAAAGTGATCATGGGATTGAGTGGCGGTGTAGACAGCACCGTAGCCGCTACCCTTATCCATAAAGCCATTGGAAAAAATCTATTCGGCATTTTTGTTGATAATGGTGTGCTTAGAAAAAACGAATTTCAACAGGTACTGGACACCTATGCCATACTGGGATTGAATGTAACCGGCATTGATGCACGGGAACATTTTTATACAAAACTGGCC
Organism: uncultured Bacteroidota bacterium; assembly: GCA_903878475.1. Lineage (GTDB taxonomy): Bacteria > Bacteroidota > Bacteroidia > Chitinophagales > Chitinophagaceae > Ferruginibacter. The sequence goes on from CAIRHQ010000190.1 coordinate 37,711, forward strand.
GGCAAAACAGATCCCGAAGAAAAAAGAAAGATCATTGGCAGAAGTTTCATTGAAATTTTTGACCAGGAATCACATAAGATTGAAGGTGTTGAAATGCTGGGACAAGGAACCATCTACCCCGATGTGATCGAATCGGTATCGGTGCATGGACCATCGGCTACCATTAAATCGCATCACAATGTGGGCGGACTTCCGGATACCATGAAATTACAATTGGTAGAACCGCTGCGTACGCTTTTTAAAGATGAGGTGCGACGGGTAGGACTTGAACTGGGCATACCCCATGATATGCTTTTCAGGCATCCGTTCCCGGGACCAGGTTTGGCCATTAGAATTTTAGGCGAGGTAACAGAAGAAAAAGTGATGCTGTTGCAAGAAGCCGATGATATTTATATAAAGGCACTTAAAAAACACAATCTCTATGCCAGCATCTGGCAGGCTGGTGCAATATTATTACCGGTAAAAAGCGTAGGCGTAATGGGCGATGAAAGAACTTATGAATTTACGTTAGCATTAAGGGCCGTAACCTCAGTTGATGGTATGACGGCCGACTGGGCTCATTTACCCTATGAATGCCTGGCAGAAATATCCAATGAGATCATCAATAATGTAAGAGGGATCAATCGTGTGGTGTATGATATCAGCAGCAAACCACCGGCTACCATTGAATGGGAATAAGAAGAGTCAATGAATTACAGATCTGAAACCCTTATGCAGATAACAAAAAGAATATGACCGTAACAGTAAAACATACCCTTATCACCGCACTGATCTTTCTAGCAGTTGTTACAACCAATACTGCAAGCGCACAGAATGCATCAGGAAATACAATCCCCCATTATAAAATAGGCATTTTTGCTACCCTCTATCTTGATTCAATTTTTAGCAATAATAATTTCAGATACAGCAAAGGCATTCCCAGATTTATCATTCCAGCGGCAGACTTTGTACAAGGTGCGATGGTAGCACTCGATTCGATGCCCCACCCTGATGCGCATATTGATGTAATCGTGTACGATTCTAAATCTTATAACACAGGCCTTACCACCCTGATCAAGAACAAAAAACTTGATAGCCTTAATTTAATGATCGGTAATGTAAAGGATGCCGAATACAAACAACTGGCTGATTTTGCCTTGCTGAAAAAGATTCCATTCATTTCTGCTACCTATCCCAATGACGGTGGCATTACACAAAACCCATATCTCGTTATCGTCAATTCAACCCTGAAAGCGCATTGCGAAGCCATCTACAGCTATATCCTACAAAATCACGGAACCGATAAGATCATATTATGCCGTCAACCCGGCACCCAGGAAGATATGGTAGCCTCCTTTTTTAAACAGTCAAATGAACAAGATGGCCAACCCCTGCTGCAGATCGAAACACTCAATTTTGATAGCGCGCATGGAGAAATATTTTTGAAAACAAAACTCGACAGCAATCGACAAACGCTGATCATTGGGGCAAGTTTGGATGAGAATTTTGCCACAAAACTGGTGGCTGCCTGCTCAAATCTTAATAGCACCTACCCCATCATGTTAGTAGGCATGCCTAATTGGGATGGATTCACAGGACTCCAGAAAAAAAATGACAAGAATGAATTTTCCGTGTATTTCACCTCGCCGTATTTTAACGATAAAACGGATGATTACAGCAAGATGGTCCTGAACTTGTATGCAAAAAAATATAAAGGGAAGCCTAGCGATATGGCTTTTAAAGGATTTGAAATGACCTGGCTTTTTTCTCAAATGCTCATGCAGTATCCCAATAACCTATTGGCGCACCTCAACGATAAGCCCATTAAGATTTTTAATGATTATAATTTCAGACCGGTATGGTTGAAAAAACAAAATACGCTGGCCGACTATATTGAAAACAAGCACCTCTATTTCATTAAAATAGCCAATGGCACCAAGACCAAGGTTTGGTAATAGGGCCCCCTATTTCCATAATGCAAAACGGTAAGCGGAAATTATTTAGTCAGATGCTTTCTCTGTAAGCTATACAGGAATACAAATAACAAGGGGATACCGATATTGGTAACAATACTCATGGCACCGGTGAACGAAGAGGTTCCCATAATGATCAAGCCACCTACAATAGGAGCTAACTCTCCGGCAGTATACAACCAGAATCCGTCTTTTCTTCTTTTACGCATCCACAGGGCACCTACAAAGCAAAGGGCAATGGATACCAGTCCGATGATCATCAGTGGGACCAAATTTTGCTTGGCCAATTCAATAGCCAAACGCCCCTTCTCCATATCGGCTAATTCCTTTTCCGAAAATTCTTTACCAGAACTGGCGGCTTTTTCCATCAAGCCTTGCAGAAAATTATAGAACGCGGGTAAGAACGCAGTGATCAGTCCGAAAATAGCGCAACTGATAAACGTTAAAATGGTCAACACATTCAACCCGGTTGGCAGTTTATCATCGATCGCCATATCCGATTGCTGAAGATCATTGGGGGTATTCATCTGGTCCATATGCGTAATTTTTTATACAATGTAATCTGTTTGTTTTTGATTTCAAAACATTATTCAAATTATTCGGCAGCAATTTCAGGAGGATTATTTCTTTTTTCGCAGGGTAAGGTAGTCGAGGAAGTATACCATTTTAACAGTGAGTTCATTACTGTGTGGGCTATTGATCACTTTGCCCAAATTATTGAAATACCCGGTGCTTGAATAGGGATCAACATAGGCATTTCCGCCCAAAGCGTTTTTCCAGGCAATGGTTAAACGGCTACCCAGCAAAAAATCCCAGGTATAAAAAAGATCGAGATTGAACGTATTGAAGTTTACATCTTTTCCCGGAATAAAATTCACTTCACTCCAATACCCATCATTTTTCAGGTTATAAAATTCTTTATTTTTTACCCAGGTCCAATAATGCCGCATACGCACATTCAAATTCATCCTTGCATTAAAATTATACTGCCCCGATAATATGGTGGTATTGGTCTTAATGTTACGATGGGCTATGATCGGGGACCCATCTGGATTATTCATGAACGACCATCCCCAATTTCCTTTTTCACCAACAAATTCTGAGCTGCCCGATAACTGGAATTTGTTGCTGAAGCGATACCGCAGTCCGAGCGTATTTTCCCAATAAGCATCATGTGCAATGCTCCCTTTTGCGCCGCCCAGTTTCCAATTGAAAAATGTTTTCTTGCGACTGTCGGAACTTCCCGAAGCGGCTAGATAGACATAAGGAGTATGGTTGAGGAAATAGCCGTTATACGACCCCGAATTCACAAAATAATTTCTTGTCCATTGCGGAACGATATTGGCTGAAAAAGTTATATCCCAGAAATTTCTAAACAAATAAAATGCAGAAGCATCCAATTCGGTATTTGTCCAAAGAAATGGCTTATACAAATATTTACTGGTGAGGTTTAGTTTGTAGATATGATTCAGAAAATAACGCGTTGGCTTTAATTTATTATAGCTGATTGCGGCGCTGTAATAAAATGAATTATTATTCTGTAAAAAGCCCAGATCATTGGGATTGTAGGAATCACTGATCAGTCCAACCGATCCATTGTACTGAATCAACCCACTCACTTTTCCAAATCCGGTTACGGTATAAAAACCGTTTTGATGAATTTGCTTACCCCAGATGCTGCTGTATTTTCCGGTGAAAGAAAAATTGTGCAGATTTTTTTTATCAAAAAGCGAAACATCAAGGCTGCTCACGTTGGCATTCCGGCTATTCCCTTTACGCAATACATTGGTGTTGGTAAATCCAATGGATGAGCGATTTTTCAATGCCTGGTCTAGTACAAGAATATTATAGTTGGTGAGGGGATCGGTTAAAATGCTGGTGTCGATCCCTGTACCAAGATTGGTTACCCTGGCATACATAGGAACAGTAATTGCATTGAATATTCCGATACCGAGTTTCCCTTTTGTACGGCCCGAAAATTTTGTAGCATTATATAATCGGGTAATGCCGGGGTTCTTGTCAATTTTATAAAGCGGATCGTGTCCGTATTTATTCAATACACCTGAAGCCCCGCCTGGAGCGGCACCTACTCTTCGTGAATAAAACAATCCGGCTTTATTAAATAACTCTGTGCCTTCGGTAAAAAAAGGTCGATAGTCATCAAATTTTACTTCAAAAGGGGAAAGGTTGAGATACACATTATCACTTTGTACCTGGGCAAAATCAGGGATGAGTGTCATGTCTAATGTAAAACTTTCATTGATCCCATACTTTACATCCATTCCTCCGCTTTTCAGGTATTCCGTTACATTCCCCTTTTGGGTAGGAGAAACCCTGAAACCACCTGACAGATAAGGCAGGAATGACAAGCGCAAAGGCGGCGTTATATTTTTCAATCCGACCCAATCACCCCACTGGTTGATATCTCCATTGATATTAGGATTGACCGGGCTCCAGATACTATTCTCATTTTCTTTGCGGATGAACCGGGCAAAATTAATGCCCCAGTCTTGCAGGTTTTTCTTAGAGAACCTTATTGCACTGAATGGGATTTTTATTTCAACCACCCATCCGTCATTTTTTATACTCGTCTTGCTTTCCCACACAGCGTCCCATGATGCATCAAATACAGTTCCAGAGCCATTGGCGCCATTTTGCGATTCCTTGGCATCGCCCTGGGTACCGGCAGCGGTTACACGAAATACAAATGCATTTTGTCGGTCGTGATACGTATCAAAACCCACCAAAAAATAATCGGCATTCTGCATGGATACAATATCCCTTGCGGTGATCTGTCTGCGAATATCATCCGGATTTTCGTACAGATAAGCTCCGATGTACACGGCCGAATTATCATACGCTATTTTAACCTGTGTTTTATGGGTGGAAGCCTTACCAAAGACCGGACTAGAAGTGATGAAATCACCGGTTGATTCAATCGATTGCCAGGCGGCATCATTGAGGTCGCCGTCAATTTTTATCGACTGGGTTATTTTAACTGCAGGGATATGCCGAACCTGGGCAGGAGCGACAAATATAAATAAGCACGGCAGCACAATCAATATCAGGCGTAAACGTATATGCATCGGATAACGGGATAAAGATAAATGAATATCCCTTACCTGAATTGATTGCCGAATAAAAAAATAACAATTGTTTGGTATTATTTAATACCCCTGCGATCCATTTCCTTTCTGATAAAACTGAGTTCCTTTCCGGTTTGCCCTGATACTGAACTGTTTTCCTGAGCCCTGCGCATGAGATATGGGATCACATCCTGGAGTGGACCAAACGGCAAATATTTACTTACTGAATAACCTGCTTTGGCAAGATTGAAAGTGATATTATCACTCATTCCGTATAACTGCGATAGATGAATATGCGGGTGATGATTGGGCAAACCTTTTTTTGCCATCAACTCAGTAGTGTACATATTGCTATATTCATTATGAGAGGCAACTACTACGGATATACGATCAATATGTTCGATACAATATTCAACGCATTCATTAAAATCTTTATCACAGGAAACTTTATCAGGTTGTATGGGAGAAGGGTAATTCATCGCCACTGCACGTTCCCTTTCTTTTTCCATATAAGCGCCACGCACCAATTTAGTACCCAGGATGAAATTTCTTTCCAGTGCTGCTTCATAAGAATCCTTTAAAAACTGCAGCCGATCGTGCCGATACAATTGTAGTGTATTGTACACAACAGGTTTTTGTTTATTGAATACATCCATCATCAACATGGTCAGTGCATCTATCGGTTCCTGTATCCAGGAATCTTCTGCATCGAAGAGTACGCCTACATTATGA
>CAIRHQ010000191.1 GCA_903878475.1 uncultured Bacteroidota bacterium
AATGGAGCCTGCTTGCCGATACCGATTATATCCTGCGCATTTTTGAAAACAATGAAGCAAAAAATGAGGAAGCGGATTATTTTGATCGGACGATCCTTTCGCATTGTACCAATGAAATGATGCAAGCTGCCCGTATCGCAGGAACGGTAATGAGTACCTGCGGCCAACTGGTGAGCGACACGTATATTTTCTTTCGCATTCGTCAACTCATCAATAACCAAATACTGGAATGCGAAGGAGATATGAAAGGGATCCGCCATTTCAAGATTAGGCTGGCTCAATAAATACTAACTATACTTATTATTTATTTAAAACAATCAACAAGAAAAAACCGGTATACTTATTGGTTTGGCAGTGTGTGTGTTAATGCTGCTTTTCTAACTCAGCGGTCACGTGCGCAAGGCATTTAGATTTGGATCTCAGGCCTAGCTTTCATAAAACATTAACAGAATTACTACAGCCGGAGACTTTTCACCCATATAATTTTACATTTCAAATGTTGGAGTAAAAAATTTAACCACTCTGGCAAATGAAGAAAAATTTAACAAAAACAACAAAAATTAAAATGAAAAAGATCTTAATGATTTCAGCTGTCTCTGTTTCATTATTCGCATGTAACAATGCCGAGAACAAAGAAGCCACCACAGAAAAGAAAGACAGTGCCGTAGTAACCACTACCGCCCCCGCCACCACCGGTACCGATAGCAGTGCAACTGCTCCGTCTACCAAAGAGTACAAAACAAAAACAGGTAAAACCTTTGTAGTAGTGACCACTCATCCTGAAGGTGCCAGTCTCAGCAACATTAAAGTAACGCTGAAAGAAGTGCCAGGATCAGAAATGAGCTTCGACAAAGTAGACCCCATCAACAAAGTAATGGTGGATGATCTTGATGCCGATGGTTTTGATGAAATTTATATTTCTACCACTTCAGCCGGTTCCGGAAGTTATGGTAATCTTTATGGGGTAGCCTCTAATAAAGACAAATCTGTTTCAGGAGTGTATATGCCTACTGTTGAGCAAGCCGATATGGCAAAAGGTAAACATTTTGAAGGATACGAAGGACATGATGATTTTCAGATCATTGAAAACTCAATGATGAGAACCTTCCCTATCAAAGCAGATAAAGCAACCAAGCGTCAGGTTAATTACAAAATGAAAGCGGGTGAAGCAACCTTCCTTTTCTATATCAAAAATTCTACTGCGTATTAATAGCAGCAGCAAAATAAAAAAAGAGGATCCATCAGGATCCTCTTTTTTTATTTTGTTTATCACTTTAATATTCCAACAACCGCTTTACAAATTCATTGAGCCTGCTATAAGCCATAAAATTCTTCTCCAGTTCAAGGTTAAAAGGAATGGGTGTATCCAGCGAGGCACAACGCATCACGGGTGCATCTAAATATTCAAAACAGTTTTCCGAGATCCAAGCGGCTATTTCACCGCCAATACCTCCGGTCAATGTGTCTTCATGCAGAATCAATATTTTTCCAGTTTGCATCACGGCTTCCCGAATGGCTTCATAGTCTAATGGAAGCAGGGTACGCAGATCGGTTATATGAAATGAAATGGCAGGATGATTTTTTGCATAGTCCATTGCCCAATGCACACCTGCCCCATAACTGATGATGCTGATGTCATCTCCTGCAGATACCAACCGTGCTTTTCCGATCTCGGTTTCATAATAGGCATCCGGAACAGATCCGGTTACACTGCGGTATAAGGCTTTGTGTTCGAAGAACAATACCGGATTGGGATCATTGATCGCCGCGATCAGCAATCCTTTTGCATCTTCTGGTGTGGATGGATATACTACTTTCAAACCGGGGGTATGTACAAACCAGGCCTCGTTACTCTGACTGTGAAATGGCCCTGCTCCCACCCCGCCACCGGTTGGCATCCTGATCACCACATCTGCGTTTTGCCCCCACCGGTAGTATATCTTGGCCAGGTTGTTGATGATCTGGTTGAAGCCTACCGTAGCAAAATCGGCGAACTGCATTTCCATCATACTTTTGTATCCTTCTAAGCTTAATCCAAGGGCTGCACCCACGATGGCACTTTCGCAAAGCGGAGTATTGCGCACCCGTTCTTTCCCAAACTGCTGCAAAAATCCTTCGGTGATCTTGAACGCGCCGCCATATTCGGCAATATCCTGTCCCATTAAAATTAAATTGGGATGCCGTTCCATCGATTGCTGCAAGCCATCTTTGATGCCATCAACAAATCTTTTTTCGGAAACCAAGCCACCGGTATTCGGATGCAGGGCAATGCGCTTATCCGTGCGTGGAGCATATACATCCTCCAATTCGGTATCGGTATCCACAAATATCGGCGTAGCCCCATAGGCAATATTCAATTCCGATTCAATGGTTGATTTATTTGTTTCGCGTATGCCGGCAATATCATTTGCTGATAAAATATTTTCATCCAGCAACCATTGCTCATAATTTTTCAGCGGATCCTTCTTTTCCCAGAGCTCAAATAATTCCTTGGGCACATATTTTGTTCCGCTGGCTTCCTCATGTCCGCGCATCCTGAAGGTCATGCATTCGATCAGGTAAGGTTTTTGCTCTCTGATGCAATAATCTCTTACACCCAGTATTGTGTCATAGACTTCCAGGATATTATTGCCATCGATGCGCACGCCTTCCATTCCATATCCTTTGGCTTTATCAACCAGCTGGGCACAACGATATTGTTCTTCCACCGGTGTGCTGAGTCCGTAACCATTATTCTCTATCAGGAAGATCACGGGCAGGTCCCATACTGCAGCGGTATTGAGGGCTTCATGAAAATCACCTTCACTGGTACCCCCATCACCACTAAAGGCCAGGGATACCTTTTTTTCTTTTTTTAATTTATGGGCAAGGGCAACTCCGTCGGCAATGGCCAACTGTGGACCCAGGTGCGAGATCATGCCGCAGATATGATGTGCTTTTGAACCAAAATGAAAACTTCTTTCCCTGCCCTTGCTATACCCATCGGCATTACCCTGCCATTGCATGAACAATTTATGCAGGGGCATTTTCCTGCTGGTGAATATTCCCAGGTTACGGTGCATGGGCATTACCCATTCATCGGGTTGCAGGGCCATCCCCACACCAACACTGATCGCTTCCTGACCAATACCGCTGAACCATTTGCTGATCTTTCCCTGACGC
>CAIRHQ010000192.1 GCA_903878475.1 uncultured Bacteroidota bacterium
GGGAAAATGAATATCATTACCAGTGGCATGACCAGTAAGGGTTTCGACTGGAAAGACAAATACAATATCTGGAGCGGTATGATCGGTGGTTTCTTTCTGGCACTCAGTTATTTTGGTACTGACCATAGTCAGGTGGGCAGGTATATCACCGCAAAGAATTTGCATGAAAGCAGGAAGGGGTTACTCATCAACGGACTGGTAAAAGTTCCGATGCAATTTTTTATTCTTCTGATTGGGATCCTGATATTTTCTTTTTATCAATACAATAAGGCGCCCGTTTATTTTGATGAAGCATCTGTTGAACAGGCCCGATTGGGTGTCAAGAAGGATTCATTGAATATGATCGAGGCACAATACTTGTTAGCCGTTGAACAACATAAGATGCCGGAAGCAGGGGAGTTGCGGAAAAGTTTTAAGCAAGTGATGGAGCGTGCGCTGCCCGATCAGAAACCCAATGATACCAATTATATATTTCTTCGGTTTGTGAAAGATCATTTGCCGGTAGGACTTATCGGTTTAGTATTTGCGATCATTTTTCTGGCGGCCTGGGGAAGTATTGCGGCTGCGCTGAATGCATTGGCGGCTTGCTCGGTGGTTGACTTCCACAAAAAATTCTTTGTGAAGGAAACCTCTGCATTGGAAGATTATCAGGTAGCCCGCTGGTATACGCTGGGATGGGGAATATTTTCTATTATCATTTCTATGTTTGCCTATAATATCGGCAATAGCCTGATCGAAGCCGTGAACATCATTGGCTCTTTGTTCTATGGTGTGATCCTGGGTGTTTTTCTGGTAGCCTTTTGGTTTAAGCGCGTACAGGGAACTGCCGTTTTTGCCGGAGCGGTTGCTTCGGAGATCGCGGTGATCTGGATCTATCGGATGGACGTGATCTCCTTTCTGTGGTTGAACGTGATCGGCGCCTTGCTGGTGATCGTTACCGGTAGTTTGATACAATTGGGGATGAAAAAAAAGCGCAACCCTGAAGTTGCGCCTGAACTATAACAGTTGTTTTCTTATTTCAGTTTTTTCTGCAATTCTTTATTCATCTTCACATAATCGTCGTTCTTGGCTTCCAGCGCCAGTTCCAGTGATTTTTTTGAACTGATCATGGCACCGGCATCATCACCCATTTCGTGTTGCAGTTTAGCTTTGTAGATCCAGATCCAATAAGCCTTTTCATTGGTTTCGGTTGCCTTGGTCACATTTTCCAATGCTTTAGCCGGGTTGTTATCATACTCTTTATAAAATTGTGCGGCCTGCCAGTAAGGTTTGTTATCGGAAAGCATTCCGGCTTCTAGTTGAGCCCTCACTTTATCTTTGATATTGGTACTGATCGGAATTACAAGGGCCGTTTTTTCCCACATCACATGCAGTTCGCAGGATTCAGCTTTTACATTCGCAAATTGCATGGTAAAGCTTTCCAATTTGGTCTTCATCTTTACGGGTTCTATTTTAAATCGGCAAACATCTTCCGATTCTTTATAGCCATCGGTTCCCCAATTATTGATGCCTTTGTTGATGATGAACTCCCAGCTATCTAATCCGGGCATGCTGTATAACACATACGTGCCGGTGTCGATCCTTTTTCCGCCAATTTCAACTGGGTCGGTAAATACCAGTCTGGTAGCGGCATTGGCTCCTGTACGCCAAATTTTTGCATAAGGAACCAGGTCGCCGAATATCTTTCTGCCCTTTGCATTGGGCCGAGAATAAGTAAGGGTGATGCTGCCCAGTCCGAAATCCTGTTTGATCGTTTGTGTACTGGATGGAGCGGGCATACGTACCTGAGCGGTTGCGAAGCTAAACAGCCCGGTAATCATGATAAGGGTGATAATAATTTTATTCATATTATTGATTTTATGAATGAAATTAAGCTAATTCGGATAAGGAACAAAAAGGGGAGGGTTAATATTGCAATTTTATCTTTGCCGAGGTCTTTTTCCCGTTCTTTACTTTCCATTGTGGACCCTTTTCAAGCAGTTTTTTTGCTATGGCTTCACAATTTCCGCAATCGGTATCGTTTACCTTGATATTGCTGATGGCTCCATTGGGTTTTACATCGAAACTGATCAGCATTTCGCCATGGGCTTCTTTGTCGAGGATCATTTCAGGCAGGTCGAGGTTATTGGCGATATACGTATTGTATTTATCCCATCCATCGGCTGGCTCTACATTGTACACAGAA
>CAIRHQ010000193.1 GCA_903878475.1 uncultured Bacteroidota bacterium
TGATGTAAGTCCGCCCTTAACTTTTACCAAGGCATTGTCATCATTGGTAGCCAAAGAAAGACTGGCATATTTAATGGCAGAATCTGCATAATTATTAGAACCAAAGATCGATTTGCTACTTAAATTTATATAAGAGCGGGCAAGGATACCATACACGAATTTTTTCCATTTGCTAACGTCGCCATTATAGAAATAGGCGTCGCCGATAGCCAAGTTGGCCTGGCTAACATTACCATCTGTTCTGCTTAAATTAGCCAGCGCACGGAAACAAACCGCACGGCAACTGTCATAGAATTCAGGTTGTGTATCATAATGGAACTGAGAAAGATTGGTATTGAATGCTTCTTTCAAAATGGCATCTCCATATACATCGGTCAATTCTAACCAACCCCATGCCCTGATGGCCTGTGCGGCGCCAACATAATCCCATTTTTGTTGTTCGGTACCCCATTGGATAATTTTATTAACGTTCTGGCCCTGGCCATAATATACAGCTGCCCAAAGACCTCCGGTATTATCACTGCCAATGGTTCCGCCCATCATGCCATAATTTTCGCCATTGGTGGTGGTTCCCCAATATTGAATATAGCGACCTAGTAATATAGCATCTGCCTGAACACCATATCCTGTTCCGGCAGAAGAGAAGAAAGCGGTGAAGCTTCCGATAACGCCCGACAGGATCGTTTCGATCGGTTCAACTACAGCAGCATTCGGATTGGTATAGGCTGCTTCAATTTTTTTCTTGCAGGAGGTATCCAACAGGAAACTCATCAGTACGATGAACATGAGCGGTTTAAAAATTATATTTTTCATAAAAAAAATTTAAAAATTATCTATTCAATTTATTGGTTAAAAACTGGCACGTAGTCCAAAACTTAAACTTAATGGAGTAGGAGCACTACCCAAATCAAGTCCGTAGCCTCCGATACCGCCTGTGCCCGGATTGTTTGAATTTACGGCAGGATCGGCACCGTTATAATTCGTGATCAATACCAGGTCATTACCGGTTAAGAATACACTAAGCGTTTTAAATGCTTTTAATTTACGCAAGGCTTTTTGTGCAAAATTGTAACTTAAGGTGATATCTCTTAATCTAAGCCAGTTCACTTTCTTTTGAATAAACTCTTCATCAGGTAAAGTGGTATAATAAGTACTTAGGAAATAAGGGATAACCACAATGTCATTTGGAGTTGGCGTGCTAGAATTTTGTAAGCCATCGTTCAGTACACCATTGATGATCACTGGAGTATTCCTGTTTGCTGTCCTAGCGCTTTTGCCGATACCGGTCAGGATCTGATCAGTTCCGTTATAAATATCGCCACCTACTTTCAGGTCCCACAAGAAACTCAGGCTCCAGTTCTTATACCGAAGTGAATTTTGCCAACCCAATGTAAAATCTGGTGTTCTGTCACCGATCAGTGAGTTACCACCAAGGATCACGGGTAATCCAGTAGAAGGGTTAATGATGATCTGTCCAGCAGTATTCCTTGAATAAGTAGAACCAGTGATAGTACCAGTAGAATGTCCTCTGATCAAACCACCACGAACGTTGGAGATATAAGTATCAGAGTTATAGAAATCATTATTAGGACCAATCGATTCAGGAAGCGTAAGCACTTTACTCCACATATGGTTAAAGTTGAAACTCATGTTCCAACTGAAATTTTTATTTCTGAAAGGAGTAACATTCAGTGATAATTCAACACCCTGATTACGAATAGAAGAGGAGTTGGTTGTATTCAATACATAGCCTGTAGCATAACTGGCCCTGTATCCCTGACTGATCTGGTCTAAACAAAGTGTATTATAATATGCGCCTTCAATGGTAACCAGATTTTTGAATAACCTTAACTCGGTTCCCACTTCATAAGTTTGTTGAGACTCAGGTTTCAGATCAGGATTGGCATTGGTAAATCCATAAGTAAAGCCTGGTATAGAAGAACTGTTTTGGTTATTCACAAATACCGACTGGTTTGAGTAAGGATCATTCAAACGGGCAGTATTGGCCAAAGATCCACGCAGTTTAAAGAAGCTGATATAATTCCCTTTTTTGATCACCGGGAAGATATCAGAAACGATTAAACTTAAGCTGGCTCCAGGGTAATGATAATTCCTGTTTTTTGAAGGAATCGGTGAGGCTGATTCAAAACGGTGAGAGTATGTTAAGAAGGCATAATTTTTATAACCTACAGAAACTTCACCGAAATAAGCCAGTTCTCTGAAAATATTAACATTGGGAAGACCGAAATAATTTCTTAATAATCTGGTTCTTGAACCCACTGCAGTTATGCTGCTGTCTTTTGAATTGAAATCTGTAACAACATTCCCATTCTTATACATGTTGTGGTTGATCAA
>CAIRHQ010000194.1 GCA_903878475.1 uncultured Bacteroidota bacterium
AAAGTGAAAAAAGCAATAAAAGGATCGACTCTGGTAAGGTAGCTTCTAAGGCTGCATTCCGGGTAGTGGTAATATCGATCATGGTATTGAGCGCAGGTATCATTTGGTTACTGGCAGCCAGATTAGCCGGATCTTTAGACAAACGGGTAGCACGGTTCCAAAGCGAAGAAGTATACAGATTACTACTGTCGTTTGATTGCTTGATCGTTTCTAAATTTCTTCCCGATTCATAAAAACTGATCCTGCTGTGCACATACTTTAAAAAATCATTCCTGAATGCCACGCGTTCTGAATCAACATACATATCAGACCTAAGGATGGCTGTGCCGATATCATTGGCTTCTTCTATCACCACTCCCCTGCGCTGATTATACCGCGAATCTGCTTGTCCGAAAGTAAATGCCAGGATAAGTGCCAACAGTCCGAATAAGGCCGATTCTATAGCCCCTAAACCACCTTCAATAGTTTTCTGAAATCTGCGACGAAAAAATAAGCCCAGGTAAAGCATACACAGCATCCCCACCAATAAGAAAACACAGATGATCCAGGCATCTGTTTCGTAAAGTACTGATCCGCTCATGACAATGATTATTTTGTAAGACTAACGATTACTGGTACACGATCATTCCGCCTGATTGGCTTTCTCGGCTTCCCATATTCCCCTGCCCCATCCGGCGATCACATGTTTTTCACTGTGATAGCTGGAACGTACCAATGGGCCGCTTTCCACATAATCAAATCCCAATTGGTATCCGATCTCTCTGAATTCGGCAAACTCATCCGGATGAACAAATCGTTCAACCAGCAAATGCTTCTTGTTCGGTTGAAGGTACTGACCAATGGTGACCACATCAACATGGCTGTTGCGCAGGTCGGTCAGGGTTTTGATCACTTCGTCCTTGGCTTCTCCCAGTCCGAGCATAATGCCACTCTTGGTGCGCATACCGGCATCTTTCAGTATTTGCAGGGTTTCCATGCTTTGCCAGTATTTGGCCTGTATGCGTACCTGTTTGGTAAGCCTTTCTGTGGTTTCAATATTATGACTCACCAGTTCTGGTGCGGCATCTATGATGCGCTGAATATTTTCTTTCTCGGCTTTAAAATCGGGTATCAGGGTCTCCAGCGTGGTTTCGGGGTTCAGTGCTTTTACTGCCCGAATGGTATTTTGCCAGATGATGCTGCCGCCGTCGGGGAGTTCATCGCGGTCAACCGAAGTGATCACCGCATGTTTCACCCGCATCAGGTGAATAGCTTCGGCTACCCGTTGGGGTTCGTTCCAATCAACTTCCAATGGTCTTCCCGTGGCTACATTACAAAACCCACAACTGCGGGTACAAATATTACCCAGGATCATGAAGGTTGCCGTTCCTTCTCCCCAGCATTCGCCCATATTTGGACAATTACCACTCACGCAGATCGTATGCAGCTGATGCTTGTCTACGAGATTGCGCACATGCCTGTATTCTTCTCCTATCGGCAGTTTAACCCTTAACCAGTTGGGTTTCGTTAATTCTGAAGTTTTAGGAATTGTTTCTGTTCTGGTATCTTTTATCTGCGATTCACTCATGAAATGTTCTGATTATTATTGGAATGATGTACTACAATCAATGCCCTTTTCTTTTTCCGAAGATCAAAGAAAAATATGCCGAAAAGAAAAACTGCTTTTGTTTATTATAAAGCATCTGTGGTATTTTTTTTGAATAGATCTCTGCACAAACACCCACCTCAATTGCATTGATCATCTCATTATAACTGCCATAATCGAACCGGAGTGCGGGCTTAATGTAGATGCCAGGAGTGATCTTCAGGTGGTTCCAACCCGTTCCAAAACTAGGACCGGTTGTATTGGGGTCTCCAAAGGCATTTAGGAAATAAGCACTATCAGGCGAATTATATTGCACATATCGGCGTTTACCTGATGTGTCCATGATCTGAATCTCATAAGGCCTTAATAGACCAATACATAATCCTGCTCCGATATTACCCGTTACACTCACTCCATTTTTATTGCTTTTATTTCCCAGCAAGAACTGCTCCTGCACACCGAGTTTAACCGGGTAAAAGAAATTCAGTTTGCCATAACTTAAAGCAGCGCCGGATCCAAATGCTGTTCTTCTTTTTACTTCTTTTGGATGCTTGCGTTCATCAAATTCAAATTGAAACAGCATGGCCTTTTTAACAGATTTAGCCTTCCCTTTCTCCAGAAAAAAACCATAGCCATCATTGCTCAGTTTCAGTCCGGTAGCAAAATGCTTTTTATACGCTATGATCCCCTCTTCCTCCTGCCGGGCGAGCGCATTGATACGGTCCCTTTTCTGCTCTTTTTTGCTTTTAGGCTTTTTAGTAGGTTCCTGTGCCATCACCGCGGGTGAAAGACTTATTGCCAGCAAGATAAATATGAGTTGTTTCATGTACGCTGTTTACTTTCGTAAAATTAATCAAAAAAACTATGTACACACTAAAGATGATACATTTGTATGGTTAACTGCTGCATATCTGTCATCATTAATTCTAAAATATTAAAATTTAACAAATGACCGCTTCTATTGTTTACCAAGGCCAGCTTAGGTGTTCCTGCACGCATACCCAAAGTGGCACCGTAATTGAAACTGATGCTCCATCTGATAATAAGGGTAAAGGCGAAAGGTTTAGTCCAACCGACACCGTTTGCGTAGCCCTGGCTACCTGCATTATCACCACGATGGGCATCAAATCTGCCGATATGAATATTGATCTTGCCGGCACTACTATTTCAGTAACAAAACATATGGTTTCTGATCCCCGCAGGATCGGGAAGATTGAAGTCAGCCTTCAGTTTCCGGCCACCTTACAACTGGATGAAAAAGACAGGCTGATCTTGGAAAGAACCGGAGATACCTGCCCGGTAGCCAGGAGCCTGCATCCCGATATTCAGCAGGTCATTTCCTATAATTGGTAAGGGTTTGATCAATTATTGAGCACTCAGCAGTTTATTCCCGATACTGCAATCCAGACATCGTTTTTTTTGGCAATACTGTTGGTTCAATTGTAGTAGGGCTTGGGAATCAAAGGCCGAATGATTGGCTATTCCCAATAATTCATAGCCCCGGCATATTGAATTTTTTTCTGCCGGTAATTGCTGCAACCAATGCATGGCTTTTTCCTTTAGTTGGCTATTCTGTTGGTGGTCGCCATAGGCAAAACAGATGGGCACCAGTGTATTGATCAGGATATGGTTGATCATTTGACTGCCCAGTTTTTTCTCATTGAATTTTGCAGGATTATCAAATACATAATGTACATGCCAGTAATCATTGGCCGTAACTTCAAGCAATTGTTTTACTTCCTGCAAATCACTCAAGTCAATGAATTTTGAAAACAGATGGGCCGATTGGTGCACCAGCATGGCCAATTGTGCAAGACGAACCGTAGGAAAATTTGAGGGCCTCATCCGAAGCATCTTGATATTTACCTTGGGTTTTTGCAGGGAATATTTCTTCATTAAGAACCGGTATTCTTTCTGAAGCATTATGGGATAATGCTCTTCAAAATTGCCTTGCAACAAGCCCGCCTGTCCGAATAAAAGGGCTTCTACCTGATTGATCTGATGCTTATGTTTCGATAAAATGGATAAGGGAATTGACCTCGCGATCTGTTCAAATGCATCGCTATTGACAACAGCACCAAAATTTCTTGCCATCAACCACCACAGCGTTGCTTCCCAATGAAATTTATTTTCTTGGAGCCAAGTGACTATATGTGCTGTTTTATCCATCATCCGCTCCACCAGCAGCCTGGTTTTCCAGGAAACCCAGATCAGTTCCTGTATTGTTTGAATCCTGTTTTCACAAGGAATAAAACCAGGATTTTGCATCAATGCCTGATATTGCTGGAGTAACCATTTGGGTACCCGGTGCTGCAATTCCAGTGTAGAAAAGGGTAAATGCAGTTCGGTATCATGTACCCATACCACATGGAGGATCACATTATTATAATGATGGTCATTGGAATGGCCATGAACTTTCCAGTGGGAACTCAACAAATGAAGTTCTATGCTTCCTGCCCAGGTGGTATTGTTGATCCTGATCTTTGCATCCAGAAAATCGGGGCCCTGATTGGTATTGAAACTACCGGGATGGGATACTTGCAGCAATTCAGATTCGAGGGTGGTTAACTGCGAATGATTATACTGCTGGAATTGCCAGATATATTGAAGAAGCCTTTCAGTCATGGGGTACAAATGAACCGAAAGGTAAAAACTCAAATGGATTCCATCAGGGGAAAAAGATCGCTAGGCTGATGTTTTTTTCTCCTGTTCCAATTCTTGTAAGGCCTGTACTACCCTGCTGATGGGCAATCCCATTACATTGTAAAAATCGCCGGTAACTTTTTTAATGCCCACCACGCCTATCCATTCCTGAATGGCATAAGCGCCAGCTTTATCATAAGGCTGATAAGTATCCACATAATAACTGATCTGTGTGGCACTCAGTTCGTGAAACAATACATCGGTTGTATCGGCAAATGCAATTTCCTGATCGCCTTGCAGGATCACTACGCCGGTGATCACTTGATGATGCTGTCCAGACAGCGCCGACAAGATCCTAATGGCATCTTCCCGGTCTGCCGGTTTACCTATGATGGAATTACCCAGTACCACAATCGTATCGGCTGCCAAAATGGGAATAGAGGAATGCTGATGGAAAAGCTTAACTGCTCTGGCTTTTTCTCTGGCTATATGAATCGCAGTTTCTGCAGTGCTATTTCCTGCGGGAAATGATTCATCGGTATCAGGCACCTGTACATCAAAAGGGATTTCGGCCCATTCCAACAGTTGTTTGCGCCGGGGTGATTGGGAGGCAAGAATGATTTTTTGCATACAACGGGCAACCGGTATTGTGCGCCGGTTGAAACAGGTTAAGAATAAATTTTAAAAAACAACATGGATAGTATTCCGGTAAGCATGATCAACTTTACATAAACGCTTAACCGATGATAATCCGCTGCTATATTGGCCTGGTAAAGTTTTTTCAATACCAAGACCAGCGGTAAGATGATCAGCAATAGACAATAAAGCGCACTCCACCACCATCCAAATGGCAACACATAAAATTGAACGATCACTAATACAGCGATCAACACGATGATCCAAACCGCTACAAATACTTTACTGGCAGGAATTCCCCATTGAATGGGCATTGTATGGCAGCCATATTTTTCATCCCCTTCCCGGTCTTCCATATCTTTTAATACCTCCCGGATCAGTGAGATCACAAAAGCGAAACCGGCGTATAAAAAACTGATACGGGTAAGACTACTATGATAGGTTGTCCTGATCAAATTCTCATGTGCATCTTGGAATTGTATGAAAGCAGGATATTGAAAAAATACGACCAGGATCACCCAGGCAGTGAGCAGCGAGATCAGGATATTGCCACTTAGCAATTTCTTCTTTAAGGTAATGGAATATCCAAAAAGCAGGAATACGCATACCAGGTTGGTGAGGCCCAACCAATAAGTACCAGCTTTGTAATCGATATAAAAACTAATGGCTACCCCAGCAACCGAAAGCATAACATGCCACATGATCGCCCATCTTCTTTTGATCAGTTTATCGATGACCAGTTTCGCAGGCTTATTGATCGAATCAATATTCAGGTCGAAATAATCATTGATGATATATCCTGCTGCGGCAATAAACACTGTAGCGATCACCAGCAAACAAAAGATCTGGGGATGAAAATGACTGGCCATACCAAGGTCGGTCTTTGAACCAATGATGGCATAAACAAAGAGCCATTGTGTGAGCACAATGAACAAAAGGTTTGGCCAACGGATCAGCCGGAGAAAAGCAGAAATTAGTTTCATGAATAGATTGCTGCAGTAAAATTAAGGAATGCAGAGCAGAACAATCAAAATGAGGATTATCGGGATGCCAGACCCTGCTCATATTCCCAGTGCCCGTTCAGTTTCAGCACTTTTTCGATCACATCCCGTACACAGCCCTTACCCCCTGCCAGTGGAGAAATATACAAAGACGATTGTTTTATTTCGGTAGCCGCATCCTGTGGACAGCAGGGTAAACCTGCGAGTTGCATGGCAGCAAGATCGGGAATATCATCGCCCATATACAATACCGCTTCGCGGGGGATCTGATGATCCTGGAGGTATTGTTGCAGTATTTCGGGCTTGTTATGAACCGGTAAAAATATATCGGTGATACCCAGTTTTTGTAGTCTTTGTTTTACCGGAACGGCATCTCCACCGGAAATGACCAGGATACGGTAACCCTTTTTCACGGCTAACTGTAGCGCATATCCGTCTTTAATATTCATCGTTCTGGCCCACTGGCCATCTGGGAGTATTAACAGATTTCCATCGGTGAGTACCCCATCGATGTCGAAAACAAAAAGACGGATCTTGGTGAATTTATTGAGCATGTGAAGTTGATTCGTTCGGGATTACCGCTTCAAAGTTCGCTTATTTTTGATTATCGCGCCACTCATATACCCAACTGCTTTGGATCATTTCAAGGTGACCTTCATTGCTTTCCTCGGCTTTCCCTGCAAATTTAGGGATCTCCATCACCCATTTATGCAGGTCGGTAAAACGAATACGGTAGATCTTACTTTCGCCAAAATCATCACCAAAGCGTTCGTACAATTGCATCGCAATATCCTCATAGTCGTTCCAATGAATGGGGGGTTCAAAACTGTTCATGCTGTATAGATTGTTTTCAGAAAGCGTGTAAGCTTGCTGGTTATTCTCCTAAAAATTGTGTTTGATCGGGCAAGGTTACCGTAATGTCGCCGGATCCGCTCAACAGCATGCACTGGCATCCTAATCTGGATTGTAGCCTAGGATTTACGGCCCGGTCAATGAAGTCCTCTTCCTTATCGCTCAATTCTTCAATGCATTCGGCTCCTTTTTCTACATAAATATGACAGGTGCTGCAGGCGCATACGCCACCGCAGTTGTGGTGCAGATCAATATCATGTTTAAGGGCTACTTCCAGTATGGATTGATCAGCCTCAATGCCGGTAAGGGTTACCGGCTCCAACCCCTTCTGTTCAAATTGAAAAGTAATATTGTACATAATTCTGCAAATTTCGGGCTGCAAACCTAGTTTAAATTACCAAATGAGGAAAATATTCTCTGTTGCTAACAAAACTTAACCACATATTGTTTGCAAACTAAACATGGAAATGCTAATTTTCAGTCAGAAAACCGCGTTTATGCACTACCACAAAAAAAATATCCTATTCTGCTGCTCAATGGCATTGATCCTTTTATCTTGTAACGACCAGCAGTCATCACCTAAAAATACATTACCAAAAGATTCTGCCAGCAGCAAAAAACAAGCAGTTAAAACTGAACCGGTAATTCCTGCAAAAAAGCCACCTATTATTAATATTGTTGATACAGTAGCTCCCAAAAGATTTGTGATCTATATGAAAGACAGTGCTGCAACGTACGAACGCATCAATGGAAAGCTGGCTCGGATATATGGCGCAAAACTCGCCGAATGTTTTAAGAAGAATTCACTTAAAATTACTGGTGCACCCATGGCCTGGTATACTACTCAAAAAGCACCTTATTTTTTTGAAGCTGGGATTCCTGTCAACAAAAAACCTTCAAAAATGCCGGCTGGCGTATTTTACAGAGAAATTCCGGCCGACAGTGTGGTAATGGCTCATTTCTACGGACCTTATGATCTGTTGCATGTAGGATATGATGCGTTGAAAGAATGGCTGGTCGATCATAAAAAAAGATCTACGTCAAGGCCTTATGAAATATATGTTGTTGACCCAATGGATAAGAAGGGCAAATTAATGGACCCGTACAAGATCCAAACGGATATCATATTTACCCGGAGATAATATTAATTATTCATAATGCTATCCGTGAACTTCAGGTAGAGTGATTTTAGCTT
The DNA here is from genome assembly GCA_903878475.1 of uncultured Bacteroidota bacterium. Classification (GTDB taxonomy): domain Bacteria; phylum Bacteroidota; class Bacteroidia; order Chitinophagales; family Chitinophagaceae; genus Ferruginibacter. The sequence continues at coordinate 7,913 of CAIRHQ010000194.1, forward strand.
GGGATATCCAAACAGTAATCGAAGATGCTTGTCTAAGGTAAAAATATCATTCCTTATGGCCGGGCCGGTTTGCATTATGGCCGGAGATGCATGTACAACCCGATTCGCTGTTTCTGTGATCAGCGGGATCAGCATTGAAAAATCAACATTTTCCTGGGTACAATATGATTCGGCCAACGCATATAAATGGTTGGTGAAATTACTTACGATCACTGCCGCCACATGCAGTTTTAATCTTTCTTCATCCCCTGCTATTCGTACATGATCTGAAATTGATTTGGCAAATGTTTCAATAGCTGTAGTTGTTTCATCCGTATTCCCATCTACCAGAAAAGGAATGGCATAATTTGTATTCGGTAATTCCTTGCGCAAACTTTGCAGAGGATATAAAATAGCATATCGGTTAGAGATATTTTCCAACACATCTTTGGATATAGAACCAGCTGTATGAACCACCAGTTTACAGGGAAGGGTTAAAAGTTTATTCAGATCGTATAGCACACTGTCATTTACCGCGATCAGGTACAGGTCGGCATTCATGTCGATCGGAGCCGAAAAATCGGCATAGCGGCATGCTAATTCATCAGCCAGTAACTTGGCATTTGCTGCAGTTCTGCTGACTACCTGTAAAATTTCGTGATTTCTACTTTTGATCAATCTCCCCAACACGGTGGCCACATTTCCAGATCCGATGATTACAACCCGCATATAGTACCTTTGTTTTAAATGGATATCCGATAACATTGCAAAGATTAGCTATTTATTACATACAAACAAAATTTAAACTGTTAAGCTTTTTTTCTACTAAAAAAGCCGCTCAGCAAGCATTTGATTTGTTTAGCACACCCAATCTGCTGCATCCAAAAACCCTGCGCCAGATACATAACGCTGAACCAATACAGGTATTGTTGAATATTCAGCCACCCCATCCAATAAAGTCGAAACCAACTAAAGCCATCACCGTTAGGGGGTATCGCTGGAATCATCCAGGAACAAAAAGAATATTGATCCTTCATGGATTTGGATCAGCGGCCCATAAATTTGAAGCCTATGTGGAGCCCCTTGTGGCAAAAGGATATGAAGTGATCGCTTTTGATGCACCCGCCCATGGCTCCAGTGATGGCACAAGAACCAATGCCGTGGAATATTGCAGCATGGTTGAACAGGTGATGGAACAATTCGGTCCCATTGATGGATTCATCGCGCATTCATTTGGAGCCCTGGCAGTTTGTTTGGCCCTGGAAAAAATTGAACACGGACCAGCTATCAAACTGGTATTAATTGCTCCCGCCACAGAAACCAGCACCGCCATCGATCAGGCCTTTTCCCAATTAAAGATCAGCAGTAAAAAAATAAGGATCGCTTTTGAAAAGCTCATTTTTGACGTCAGTGGCAAGGAAGCCAACTGGTTCTCTATTCGTAGAACCATGCCCTTCATTCAAGCATCCGTGCTTTGGATACATGATCTTGATGATACCATCACACCCGTAGAGGATGCCATGCAGGTTAGATCGGATCACCATAAAAATGTAGAATTTGTTTTTACAAAAGGCCTCGGTCATCAAAGAATTTACCGGGATGCAACTGTAAAAAAACAGGTGACCGACTTCCTCTGAATCCAGTTTTTTATCCACCTGTTCAGGAAGAAAAATTTTGATTTTTCAAATTTACTTTAATATTGCATCTGATTCGGCTCGGGATATTGGCGAAAACTAATTTTGAATTTCCCGTCCTTTTGGTCTTGATTCTGTGGTTGTTGATCAGCAATGGAATGATCGCTGAAATGCTTTACCGTAGCCGTTCACATGAATTTATTAATACCCAATTATGGCGAAAAATCTGTTAATCGTGGAGTCCCCTGCAAAGGCAAAAACCATTGAAGGGATACTGGGCAAAGACTTTGAAGTAAAAAGTTGTTATGGCCATATCCGCGACCTGGAAAAGAGTGAGATGGGCATCGATATTAAAAATAATTTTCAACCCAGTTATATTGTTCCGGCAGAAAAAGAAAAAGTGGTGAAAGAATTGCGCAGCATCGCAAAAAAAAGTGACGAGGTTTGGCTGGCATCGGATGAGGACCGTGAAGGAGAAAGTATCAGCTGGCATCTGGCTGAAGTGCTTGGATTAGATCCAAAGACCACTAAGCGGATCGTATTCCATGAGATCACCAAACCCGCTATTGAAAAAGCTGTACAAAATCCACGTACTATTAATATGGACCTGGTTGATGCACAACAGGCACGCAGGGTTCTTGACCGAATCGTAGGTTTTGAACTTAGCCCGGTACTCTGGAAAAAAATTGGCATGAAAGGCGGACTCAGTGCAGGACGCGTGCAAAGTGTGGCCGTTAAACTGATCGCAGAAAAAGAAAGAGAGATCAACCAGTTCACACCCGTGAGCAGTTTTAAACTGGAAGCGTTACTTGCAGCTACTGATGTTAATAATAAGACCGTTCCCTTCAAGGCCGATGGCAGTAAATGTAATAATGCCGATGACGCTGAAAAGTTTTTACAATCCTGTGTGGGTGCAAAGTATACCGTAAAAGATATAGTAGTAAAGCCCGGTAAACGCACGCCTGCAGCACCCTTTACCACTTCTACGCTTCAACAGGAAGCCAGCCGTAAATTGGGATATGGTGTAAGTAAGACCATGTTGCTGGCTCAAAAACTATATGAAAGCGGTAAGATCACGTATATGCGTACCGACAGTGTAAGCCTGAGTGACACTGCCATGGAAGCCATCAAGGCCGAGATCGGTAAAAGTTACGGCGACAAATACCTGCAGATACGCAAGTACAAGAATAAAAATGAAAGTGCACAAGAAGCCCATGAAGCCATCAGGCCTACTTATATTGAAAACCCCACTGTGGATGATTCAGATCTGAACCGCTTATACGAACTGATCTGGAAAAGAACCATCGCCTCACAAATGAGTGATGCTGAATTGGAGAAGACCACCGCTAAAATCGATATCAGCACCAACCATGAAGAACTTACCGCTTCCGGTGAAGTCTTAAAATTCGACGGATTTTTAAAAGTCTACATGGAAAGTAGTGATGATGAAGATACAGAGGAAGAAGATGAAAGCAGGTTACCCAATCTGAAACCCGGTCAGGTACTGGCTTTTACGCAGATGACCGCTACAGAAAAATTCACTAAACACAGTGCCAGATATACAGAAGCTTCCCTGGTGAAGAAACTGGAAGAACTGGGCATTGGCCGCCCGAGTACTTATGCCCCTACCATCTCCACCATCGTCAAACGGAATTATGTTGAAAAACGGGATAAAGAAGGGGTAAAAAGAGATTTCCGTTTGCTTTGTTTGAAGAATGATAAGATCGAGAAACTTACTGAACAGGAAAATACCGGTGCAGAAAAAACTAAACTATTCCCTACTGATCTGGGATTGGTGGTAACCGATTTCCTGAGTCTGCATTTCGATAAGGTGATGGATTATTCATTCACCGCCGATATTGAAAAAGAGTTTGATGAAATTGCAGAAGGAAAGATCAAATGGAATACCATGGTGAGTGATTTTTATACGCCCTTCCATGCAGGCGTAACCCACACGTTGGAAACGGCTGAAAGAGCCGTGGGAGAACGTATACTGGGTACCGATGCTACGGGCAAAACCATACTGGCCAGGATGGGACGCTATGGTCCAATGGTACAGATCGGACTCCCCGATGATGAGGAAAAACCCCGTTTTGCCAAACTGAAAGTGGACCAGAGCATCGAAACCATTTCTATGGAAGAAGCCATGGAATTGTTCAAACTCCCCAGGATACTTGGTCTTTTTGAAGACCTGGAGGTAAGTGTTAACATTGGACGCTTTGGTCCCTATGCTGCTCATGATAAAAAATTCTATTCGCTCAATAAGGAGATGGATCCTTATACCGTAACCCTGGAAGAAGTATCACCCATGATCGCCGAAAAGCGTAAAGCCAAGGATGAACGCACCATTAAAGTGTTTGAAAAAGAAAAGATCCAATTGTTGCGCGGGCCTTATGGTCCCTATATCAAGCAAGGACTTCGCAATTTCAAACTCAATAAGGAACAACAGGAAAAAGTGGCTGAACTGACCATTGAAGAGGTAAAAGCGATCATTGAGGAGCTGAAAGCCAACCCACCAAAAAAGAGCTATCGGAAAAAGAAAGCCTGATAAAAAATGATTATATCAAAAGCGTTGCATCAGCATCGCTTTTTTTTTGGCACAGTTTGTGGAAAATATTATTGGATGCGGTATCCGCTATTTTCCGACATTCATTTAAAATAAACGATCCTGAGAGAAAATAAAGTCATATCAGCCCTGCTTCAACTCATCGATGATCCGGATGAAGACGTGTATTCAACGGTAAGTGATAAGATCATTTCCTTTGGGAAAGACATTATCCCCAACCTTGAAAGCCTTTGGGAAAATACACACAATGAAGAAATTCAGGAACGAATTGAATTATTGATCCATCGGGTACATTTCAGGGATCTGCGAGATGAATTGATCGCCTGGCGGGATGGGGATGTTGATCTGCTTACCGGAGCGTTGCTGGTTGCACGGTATCATTACCCCGATCTGCCGGTAAAAGACGTACATCGTGACCTGGAGAAACTCAAGCGCAATACCTGGCTCGAACTCAATAACTACCTCACCCCTTTGGAACAGGTGAATGTGATCAACAGTATATTTTATAATTATTATAAACAAAAAGGGGTTGAGTTCTCCTACAGCAATCCTGATGAATACCTCATCAACAAAGCCCTGGAAACAAAAAAAGGAAATGCACTTTGCAATGGCATCATTTATCTGATCCTTTGTGAAATGCTCGATATCCCGGTTAAAGCAGTGCATATTCCCCGGCAGTTCCTGCTGGCATATATTGATCCGCAATATGAGATACTGCATCCTGCTGGACAGGCATCGCAAAAGATAAATTTCTATATCGATCCGCTTAACGGACAAATGTACAGCCAGAAAGACGTGGAGAATTATTTTAAAAGGATCGATGTAACTCCCACCAATTCATATTTTCGGCAGATGAGCAGCAAACGAGTAATTCGTTTTTTACTGGAAGAGCTTAGCAAATGTTTTGATAATGATCGCAACCGTTATAAAATGGATGAATTGATATTACTGGCAGGCTTGCTTGATTAACGATTTCAAATACCGCTTTAATTTTTTTTATGATCTATCATGTAGTGAGCAACGAGCAATGGCAGGCTGCGCTGGCCAAGGGATTTTATGAAGCTCCTTCTCTTCAACTGGAAGGATTCATTCACTGCAGCCGACAAGAACAGGTACAGGGCGTGTTGGAAAGATATTATCACGGTCAGCACGATTTATTATTGCTGCATATTGAAGAGGATAAACTAACGGCTAAATTACTGGATGAATTGGCGCCATCAGTAAATGAAAATTTTCCGCATGTCTATGGTGTTATAAACTTAGATGCCGTAGTGAACACTGAAAAAATATAATATTCAGAACAATGATCAGCTGGAATGATTTTGAAAAGATCGAAATAAGGGTAGGTACTATCCTTGAAGTAAATGATTTTCCGAAAGCAAAAAAACCGGCTTATCAGTTGAAGATCGATTTCGGCGAATATGGGATAAAACGATCATCGGCACAGATCACTGCGCTGTACCAGAAAGAAGCATTGATCGGGAAACAGGTGATCGCGGTGGTAAATTTTCCTCCCAAACAGATCGCTGATTTTTTTAGTGAATGCCTGGTACTGGGCGTGTATAACGAACAAGAGCAAGTAGTGTTATTGCATCCATCTATGCCTGTTCAGAATGGGGGAAAAATAGGCTGATCAATACTCCCGGCGACTATTCCGTTGTCGCCAATTTATCAAAATACTGTCCTAGTTTTTTAAAATTCTGCTTATTGAGGGTGAAAAAATTACTCCTTCCCTCCTTCCGGCATTCGATCAGGTCACTCTCGGATAATAATTTGATATGATGAGAACAGGTGGGTTGCGACAGACCTGTTAGTCCTACCACATCACAACAACGAATCGATCCATTTTTTGAGATCTCCTGTAAAATGGCCAATCGGTAAGGATCTGCAACCGCAGAAATAGCTTTTTCAAAAAATTGTGATTCGGGTTTCATCACTGCAAATTTCGGATTTAAACCCTAAAACCACTATTTTTTGTTAAGTCGGCTGAATTTTCCCTGTACATTTGTTTTTTAAGCCCATGAATATCGAAATGGTATATTACCGTTCACC
>CAIRHQ010000195.1 GCA_903878475.1 uncultured Bacteroidota bacterium
AACAGAAGAACTGATCAGAAGATTAAAAAGAGTAAAGATCGCAAATCTTAAAGTGGAGATCTTCAAACCTGCAATTGATGTTCGCTATGATGTGGTGAAGATCGTGAGCCATGATACTAATGCCATTACTTCTACTCCGGTTGATGCCTCAAAAAAAATACTGGCCCTTTCAGAGGGAGTAGATGTAGTGGGTATTGACGAAGCGCAGTTCTTTGATGCGGAGATCGCCGATGTTTGTGAACAGTTGGCGCAGAAGGGTATACGGGTTATTGTAGCCGGATTGGACATGGATTACCTGGGAAATCCCTTTGGCCAGATGCCCAACCTGCTTGCCAAGGCAGATTATATCACCAAACTGCATGCGATCTGTATGAAATGCGGGAATATCGCCAATATCTCGTATCGCAAAACGGCACAGGAAGCTCAGGTGGTGTTAGGCGAGAAAGATATTTATGAACCAAGATGCCGCATCTGTGCTCAGATGAAAGATTGATGTAATTGATCAAACATATAAAAAAGCCATCCTGTTTTTCAGGATGGCTTTTTAATAAAATCATATGCTTTATTGCTTCACGAATTTTGAATAAAGATTTGATCCTCCATTATTCACTTTCAGCATATACACGCCATTAGGCAGTTTGGAAATATTCAACTGCTGTATGTTACGGGTAACTTTTTCCAGCATCACCTGCATGCCATTCACATCCATTACAGAAAGTGTAGCCTGGTCGCTGATCTGACCCAGTACACTCACGTTGATGACCTGGCTGGCAGGACTAGGATACAATTTCAGCACAGCATTCGATACTGTTTCGGGGTTACCAATGATGGTAGCCGTTCCCAACTGAACTTTCAAAGTATAACAGCTGGTAGCACTGAATGCACTACTGAATCCATACACTTGGGCATAATAAGTGCCTGGTGCTGCAGTATAGTTGATCGTTTCGCTGGTAGTGCTGCCATTTTGTGAAATGGCTACCTGGGTACCTGCACTGTTCAGTAATTTCAGATCGTAGTCTTTTGGTAAAGTACTCAAACTGATGGTAATGGTACCCGCTGTGGTGATCACGAATTTATAATTGTCGATATCGCCAGCAGGATTGATCAGTCCGGTGATATTGGTATTGAACGGAATGGTTGCCGCGCCGGCAGTAGTGCCATTGGTAGACACATCATAACTGCTTTGGCAACTCGTTACCGTAGTGGCTGTAGCCTTGATGGTATAACAAGTAGCGCTATTGGCTCCAAGGTAGCCGATCACCTTCACATAATAAGTGCCTGCAGCCTGACTGGCCAATGAAACGGTTTCAGTGGCGGTAGCTGTTGTGCCTGCTCCGATCTGAGTACCTGCACTGTTGTACACATATAGATCGTAATCAACACCTGCTGGTCCAACCAAGTTGAACACATTGCTGCTGGTGGCTGTAGTCACAAATTTGAAATAATCAATATCGGTTGCCGTAGTGAGGGCAGCTGAATTGATTACGCCAGAACTGATGCTGGCAGCGGTAGCCAATGTTTCGTTTGGTTCAAATGCAACACCGCAACCTGTACCACCGGTAGTGGTAAATTGTGCGGTAGAATATGAACTGGCAGAAGCAGAGCAATTGGTGCTCACCCTCCAATCGTATAATGAACCCAATGTTAACCCGGTTAAATTAAGTGTTGTAGCAGTAGTTGCTGTTGCAGCACTGGTCCAGGTGGTAGCTGTATTTAATTTATAATCTACCGCATAACTTACTGCACCACTTACAGCCGACCAGCTCACCGTAGCACCAGTATTGGTGATCGCTGAAGATACCAGTCCGCCGGGAGCTGTACAAGTAACCGTTACACCGCAGGTGCCTACACCTACTGCAGCCCATGCGCAGGATGTTTGAGTAGCTTCAACACTGCCCACTCCATAAAGGTCTTGTGCAGCTTGAATGGCAAAAGTTCTTGCACTGGCATAATTAGAAGTTGAAGTCAGGTAAACAGTATTGGTGCGGAAGGCGATCGCTGCTGCTTTGTCGATACCGATACCGGTAACCGAATAGGCAGTGCCTAGATCATTGGTTCCGCTGCCACCTTGTGACAATAAATAAAACCAAAAATTCAACACACCACTGTTCGTGTGTACGCCACCGTTATCAGCAGTACCAGAATACCAGAAAGTACCATGGTAGGTATCTGGTTGACTGAACTGGTTGGGGTTCGACATGCTGCGGAAAGCAGCGCCGATATTTTCGCCGATATTCCAGTTGGCCAGGGTGGGTTTGCCATAGAATTCAATGGCGGTACCGAAGATATCACTGAAGCCTTCATTCATGGCTCCCGATTCACCGGAATAAGTTAGGTTAGAAGTGTATTGGGTTAGTCCGTGCGTGATCTCATGTCCGGCAATATCCAATGCCGTGAGTGGGGTATAGGTAGTTGTTCCGCTGACACCGCCATCTCCGTAACTCATGCGGGTTCCATCCCAGAAGGCATTGATATTATTAGAATATCCCTGAGCGATCAGGCTTACATGCACATAACTTTTTAGGGCAAGTCCTGCATTGTCAACACTATTTCTGCCAAATTTGGTGAAATAGAAATCATATGTTTTTTCTGCACCCCAATGGGCATCGGTTGCATATTGGTCTTTATTGGTATTCACATTGTTCCAGTTATTATCGGCATCGGTAAAATCTACAGCCGAACCATAATTGGCACCTGCCAAACGCATATCAAATGTTTGTATGCCATTGCCACGGCCTGTTTCCTGCAAGCGATAAGTAGTGCCTGTAAAATCAGTGGTGATCGATTGTGTTCCACTATATGCGGTGGTAGCCGTACCGGCAGCATTGGTGGTATGGATCAATTCTCTTTTGCCCAGTATTTTTCCATTTACAGCATCAACAAAAACGATCTGCCTGCTGGTAGGATTCTGTTCGTAGATATCAAATTTATAAGCCAGTCTTAATGCAGTGGGGATCACTTCTTCCTCACCACTGAACCATACCAGTTCTCCTTTTGGAAAAAAGCTGGCGGTTGGATTGTTCTGTTCTCTTTTAATAAAAGCTTCTTCACCAGGCACCTGCCATTTGTAAAGTTTTGCGCCAACAAATTGCAATGCATCTTGAAGAGCGGTGGTTTTAGCAATGGCCGGACTGGCTTTTAGATCAGCCGGAAAATCTTTGATCCATTTTCCATTTTCGCTGATCACCATTCCGCCTTTTACATGCATAATATATATAGCATGTTCAACCGGAATACCCGCATAGGTTTGCTGGTAGCGATAATGCTGAAAACCCAGGTTGTCTGGTTCTTCGTGGTTAAGAATGGCTTTGTTGCTGGTTTGTACATTGCCGTTATCATCTGCGATCAGCACATTCCCCTTGCTGAATACAGGTGCATTGGCATTGAATTTTACCTGTTCAGGATACATTCCGGGTTTCCCTTTTATGAAATCCTGGGCAAGCAAGCCAGTACTCGTCAATAAGCCTGATACGATCAGGCAAAATGTCAAAAATCTTTTCATGTTTAGATAGTTTTTAGTAGTGAATTTTTTGTAATATATAAGATATTATTTAATCATGCAAGAAGAAAAATCACTTGGTAAAAACACGGTGAATAACTATGGCTATTTTTGATATTTTGTAGCGGATTGTGATCAATGTTGTTCGAATATTTTCAACAAAAATCAAAAATGCCAATATTGGATGTGAATAAATTACCGCCCGCTTTTATGCTTTTTAGTAATTTGCAGTGATGACCAAAAGAATTTTTGCTTTATTAAAGAAGGATATCCTGCTCGAGTTCAGGCAAAAGCATACTTTTTATGGTATCCTCCTGTATATCGCCTCCACCATCTTTGTACTTTACCTTTCCATGGATAAACCCGATGCCAGCGTATGGAACGGGTTGTTTTGGGTGATCCAGCTTTTTATTTGTGTGAATGCCGTAGCCAAAAGTTTTTTGCAGGAAAGTCGGGGCCGGATGCTTTATTTTTATTCCATTGCCTCTCCAATTGAATTTGTGATCGCCAAGATCCTGTATAATATCGTACTCATGATCTTTATGAGTTTGATCAGTCTTTTCCTATTCTTCATGTTCCTAGAAAATCCGGTGAGCGACAGCCTTCGTTTTATGCTCATCGTGATCTTGGGGGGAGCCAGCATCAGCATTGTATTTACACTGATGAGTGCCATTGCGGCCAAGGCCAACCAGAATGCTGCATTGATCGCGATCCTCGGTTTTCCGGTGATATTGCCCATGTTGTTGATGTTGATCCGGTTGAGCAAATCAGCCTTTGGAGAGATCTTCAAAGCCGGAGCGGTATTGCAATTGGCCGGTTTGATCGCCGGACTTGATGTACTGGTATTGGCTATGGCCATCATTTTGTTCCCTTATCTCTGGAAAGACTAATCCTGACCTTTTGCTCCTTTTTTTTCAATGGCCCCGCTTTGTCATATATAGGGAATAATGTAACCGAATGATATAGCAGTTTTTCTAAAATAATTTTCATTTTTTCCTGCTCAATTATTCCCATTGGATTTGTTAATTGTGTATAAAATAATTAAAATCGAGATAAAAAATCCGATGAATCGTTACTGCTAACAAACAAGTTCCCTATCTTTGCGCCACTCAATAAATTTTGGCCTTCTTGGTGAAGAAAAATTGGTGGAAAATATTATCCCTCTTACTCTTAATCTACACTGTAGTAGCTGGGTTTTTAATGAAAGTTCCCGACCTTCCCATCATTCATCAATCCATTCGAAATCTTTTCTTTCACGTGTGCATGTGGTTTGGTATGATGATCCTGTTCATCATCAGTTTCGTGTATAGCATGAAATACCTCAGGGGCTTTAACCTTCGCAATGATATCATCGCTCAACAGTTTGCAGCAGTAGGAACCTTTTTCGGGATCCTGGGCTATACTACCGGTGCCATCTGGGCCAATTATACCTGGATCACTGATCAGAGCCAATCGCTGGGATCGGTTTTAAAAGAACCCAAACTTATCGGAGCGGCAATCGCCTTATTGATCTATGGTGAATATTTTGTGTTGAGGGGTTCATTTAATGATATCGACAAAAAAGCCAGGATTAGTGCGGTGTATAATATTTTCGCTTTTGCCATGTTGTTTCCCAGTATATGGATCATACCCAGGCTGGTAGGAAGTCTGCACCCCGGTGCACCCGGATCAGACACCGGAAATCCTGCCCTCAATGCACAAAAAGATCTGGATGCAACGATGCGCATGGTGTTTTATCCGGCCGTGATCGGTTGGACCTTAGTGGGGGTGTGGTTAGCCAATCTTCGAATCAGAATACAATTAATAAAAGATAAATCACTGATCAATGAATAAGATACTTAGCCGTTTACTGCTCATCGTGGTTAGCCTTCTTTCCAGTAACCTGTTGTTTGCCCAGGGGGCCGATAGTTTTGATGAAACCATGCGCGGCAGCGGAAAGATCTATGTGGTGGTTGCCATTTGTCTAACCATTTTGATCGGACTGTTCATCTATCTTTTTCTGGTAGATAGGAAAATAAGCAGGTTAGAAAAAGAAGGAAAATAATTTTAATGTTCTAGATAGCTATATTCTACGTTCTCTTAGTCAAGTATTCAAACAACGATTGCCAATATAAAAAACAAATTTATGAGTGCTCAACAGCCTTACAGCTTTTTTCACAGCGTGGAAAGAAGCTTCGACAAAGCCGCCAAATTTACCCATTGGGATTTGGGGATATTAGAACAAATTAAAGCTTGCAACAGTGTTTATCAGATGCGCTTCCCGGTTAAGCGTGATGATGGAAGTATTGAAGTGATAGAAGCTTATCGCGTACAACACAGTCATCATAAAACTCCCTGTAAAGGTGGTATTCGTTTCAGCGATGAAGTGAACCAGGATGAAGTGATGGCATTGGCCAGTCTGATGACCTACAAATGCGCCATTGTAAATGTACCGTTTGGTGGAGGTAAAGGAGGGATCAAGATCAATCCTCGCAAATACAGTGTGTATGAACTTGAAAAAATTACCCGCCGCTACACGTCGGAGTTAGTAAAGAAAAATTTTATCGGCCCGGGCATCGATGTTCCGGCTCCTGATTACGGAACCGGTTCAAGAGAAATGGCCTGGATCGTGGATACTTATTCTTCACTGAAACCCGGTGAAATTGATTCAGCAGGTTGTGTTACCGGAAAGCCGCTCACACAGGGTGGTGTTCGTGGAAGAACAGAAGCAACCGGTATGGGTGTTTTCTTTGGTATCCGTGAAGTATGCAATATGCCCGAAGTGATGGCCAAACAAGGACTGAGCCTGGGTATAGAAGGAAAAACGATCGTGGTTCAGGGATTGGGTAATGTAGGATACCATTGCGCTAAATTCTTCAGAGAGCATGGAGCTATTGTGGTTGGACTAGCAGAATATGAAGGTGCGATCTACAATGCAAATGGTTTGAATGAAGAAGAAGTGGTACAGCATCGTAAAGCAACAGGATCGATCCTGAATTTCCCGGGTGCTACAAACCTGGCTAAAAATACAGATGCGCTTGAACTGCAATGCGATATCCTGATACCGGCTGCACTGGAAAATGTGATCAATGGTGAAAATGCACCGAGGGTGAAAGCCAAGATCATAGGAGAAGCCGCCAATGGCCCTTGTACTCCAGAAGCTGATGATGTATTTGCTCAGAAAGGTATCTTATGTGTACCGGATATGTACCTGAATGCCGGTGGTGTTACGGTTAGCTATTTCGAGTGGTTGAAGAACCTGAGCCATGTTCGTTATGGCCGTATGGAAAAAAGATTCACCGAGAACATGAATACCCATATCCTTTCTCAAATGGAAGAATTGAGCAGCAAGAAAGTAAGTGAGAAAGAAAGAACATTCATCATGCATGGTCCAGAAGAGGTAGATCTGGTGCATAGTGGTCTGGAAGAAACCATGATCTCTGCCACCCGTGAGATCATGCAAATCTGGCAAGACAATCCTGAAATTCCGGATATGCGCACAGCCGCTTATGTAAGTGCTATCAATAAAGTAGCCAATAGTTATGCTGAATTAGGAATATTCCCATAATATTAATTTATTATATGTTTAAATCCCATCCATTTCGGATGGGATTTTTTTTAAAAAAATATTAAAAATCAGATTGGGTAATTATTGAAAATCTAAGTCCAAATGTTTTTTAAATGTTAACGAGGCATTTGTTAATGATTACTTAAAACTGGTCACGCAAAAAAAGCAGACATTTGCGCAACTAAAAAAAAATTGAATGAAAACAAAATTTTTACTCACGCTATTCTTTGCCGCTTTAGCTTCTTTTGCCTTTGCTCAGGAAACAACTTCTGAGATCCAAGGTTTGGTTACAGCCGGCAACAATGGTATTGGAAATGCAACCGTACAAGCGGTTCATTTACCTACCGGAACCAAGTACTACACTACCACCCGTAAGGATGGTCGTTATAACCTTCCTAACCTCCGCATCGGTGGTCCTTATGAAATTAAGGTGAGCTTTGTAGGATATAAAGAAGAAAAACAGGAAAATATTACCCTGTTACTAGGACAAGCTTATAAAGCCGATTTTAAAATGGTTACCCAGGTTTCCAATTTAACTGAAGTAACGGTAACAACTCGTAAGCAAGACAAGGTATTCAGTAATAACCGTACCGGTAGTCAGGAGATCATCAATCGTGCACAGATCGAAAGATTACCTACGATCAACCGTTCACTGCAAGATTTTACAAAACTGGAGCCTACTGCCAATGGTTTAAATATCGGTGGTCGCAGCAACCAGTATAATAATATGACCGTTGATGGTGCAAATTTCAATAACTCATTTGGTCTTTCGTCTGTATTGGGCGGACAAACCAATTCACAACCCATCAGTCTGGAAGCCATTGAGCAGATCCAGGTGAACGTTTCTCCTTATGATGTTTCACAAGGTGGATTTTCTGGAACCGGTATCAACACCGTAACAAAAAGTGGTACCAACCAATTTAAAGGAACCATTTATACTTATATGAAAGGTCCGGGTACCCAGGGTTACAATGTAGGTACCACCAAAGTAACCAAAACCGATTTTAATTTCAACAATCGTGGTGCTTCCTTTGGCGGTCCCATCATCAAGAATAAATTATTCTTCTTTATCAGTGGCGAACAGGAAAGAAAATCTCTTCCTGCAACCAGTTTGGTAGCATCTGATGCCAGTCATGCCGCAGGCGGAAACGTATCTCAGGCAAATGCCGATACGCTTGCTGCACTTAGCGCATTTCTGATCCAGAAATACAATTATGATCCAGGTGCATTCCAGGGTTATAATTTCAAAACACAAAGTGACAAGATCACTGCGAAGATCGACTGGAACATCAACAGCCGTAATACTTTTACTTTTAAATACAATTATTTAAAATCTTTTGCTGATCAGTTTGCCAGCACCAGCCGTCCAGGCGCAGGTCAGATCACCGGCGGTCAACCCGGAACCACGTCTATGCCTTTCTATGGCAGCGGTTACGCCATCAACAACAACTTCAATATTTTTATTGCAGAATTGAACAGCCGTGTAGGCAATCGTTCTTCTAATAAACTGCAATTTGGATATACTGCCCTCAGGGATTTCCGCTCACAACATTCTAATAGTGCTACCCTTCCTTTGGTGGATATCCTCAATGGTAATGGAAGTATCTATACTAGTTTTGGATATGAGATGTATACTTATAACAACAAACTGAATACCGATGTGTATCAGTTCTCTGACCTGTTTAAGTTCTACAAAGGAGCTCATGAAATTACAGTAGGTACTCAAGATTACTATCGTAAATATGCCAATGCTTTTGCACCAGGTTACCAAGGTGTTTATCAGTTCAATTCCCTGACCGATTTTTACAACAGTGCAAGAAATGGTGTAGCCAATGCGAAAAGTTATTACCTGCAATATTCTGCCCTGCCCGGCGGTGCTTTCCCATGGGCTTATGCCGGTTCTACCGAACTGGGTGTATTGGGTCAGGATAAATGGCGTGTAACAAAAGATTTCACCTTTACCTATGGTTTGCGTGTTGATCTTACCATCTACAAACAAGCGTTTACTGATAATACTTATTTTGATGCATTGGCGTTCAAGAACGGTAGCTACAATATCGGAAAAGCACCTGCAACAACTCCATTGTTCTCACCAAGATTGGGTTTCAACTGGGATGCTAAAGGCGACAGAACCTTGCAAATCCGTGGTGGTATGGGTGTATTCTCTGGTCCTCCACCATTTGTATGGGTGAGCAACCAGGCCAGCAACAATGGTATCCAGTTTGGATCATTTACTGTGGCCAACAAAGCTTTCAATGTTGACCCAACGGCGTATATCCCTGCTGGTGGATTGCCCAACAGTTCATATAGTGTAGCACTTACCGACAAAAATTTCAAATATCCACAGGTATTGAAATCAAGTCTGGCGATTGATAAAAAATTCGCTAAAGATCTGGTGCTGACCGTAGAAGGTACTTATTCAAAAGATATCAATGCGGTTTACTATCAGAATGTAAACTTGAATACCAGCAATGGTTTTGCATTGGGTGGTGCTGATAACAGGTTGCGTTACCTGACTTCTGTTGCCAATACCAACAAATACTATTATGGAACCACTTTAGCCAATCCGAATATCGGATCAGCCATCCTGATGACCAATACCGGTAAAGGTTATTCATATACCCTTACCACTCGTTTACAGAAAACCTATAAAAACTTCTTCGGAAGTATCGCCTATACCTACAGCCAAGCAAAAAATGCTGCTGAAGGTGGAAGCACTGCTTCTTCTTTATGGAGTGCAAGAGCAGTTTCTGGAAATCCCAACAATGCAACCCTGGCCAATGGCTCTTACTATCAGCCACATCGCTTTATTGCTTATGCTTCTTATAAAATTCAGGAAGGTAAATATGCATCAACCAGCATTGGTGTCATTTTTGAAGCTGCACCTGCAGGTGTTTCTTCTTATGTATACAATGGCGACTTGAATGGTGATGGCAATACAGGTAATGACCTGATCTATATTCCAAGGAATGCTTCAGAGATCAACCTGGTAAAAGTTGGTTCTGGTGGACTGGGTACCACTGTTAGTACTGACCCAAGGTCTGGTACTATCGGAACCGGCGCTGCTTCATCAGCCTCCGCTTCACAGATCTGGAACCAGTTGAACAATTTCATCAACCAGGACCATTATTTGGCTTCTCGCCGTGGTGAATATGCACAAGCTAACGCTAACGTGTATCCGTTCTATAAGCGCCTTGATCTGAACCTGACTCAAGACTTTTCTCTGGCCACCGGCAAGCAAAGGAATACCCTTCGTTTAACCGTTGACCTGATCAATGCAGGTAATTTCATCAATAAATACTGGGGTACTTATAAAGTTCCCAACCTGACCAATTTCTTAAAATATGAAGGATTGGCTGCTGATGGTAAAACACCAAGCTTCTCAATGCCTTTCCTGGATCCAACCAACCAGGCACCTTTGGTGAACAGCTTTAAAGATGACGCCAGTATCTTATCTCGTTGGCAGATGCAGATCGGCTTAAGATATATGTTCAATTAAAAAATTTAGATAGAATCTTTTTTCACTGCCCCGGAATTCCGGGGCAGTTTTTTTATCAGCAAGGCCCATAAGATTACCAAGCAGTTATTTTTGGAACTAAAAAATATTGTAGATCAGGAGGCTCAGACTTAATGAGCAGATGGAGTATTCATGTTTTCGAATAGACATACTCCAGACCAAGGGAAACTACCCTTGGGGCCTTCGGGTTCGGGATAGGCAGCATATACTTTCAGTTCATCCGACAGGCGGTTCAGTTGATCGGCAGTTTTAAGTTTCGACTTTGAACTCACCGGTTTCCATTTGAACATCCTGAAAAAATCTTCTCCTTCGGCTGGCGCAAATTGCAAAGGAGAATTGGCTTCTTCTAATAATGCCCCCATTTCTTTTTGTACCATGGGAAGCAGACCGGGCGACATGATATCGAATACCCAGTGTTTAAAATGTGGTTCATGAGAGAGATCATATGCCAATGTGCCGGTTTCCGATTCAGTGAGGTATCCGATCAGTCCTTCGGCAACCACCAATACTTTTTTAGCCCTGCCGGCCAGAGAAGCAAACAGATCGATCCGGGCCATTCTTTCACTTAGGTCAAGGGCTACTCGTTCCAGTTGGCATTTCGGTTTTTCTGTAGCCATCATATTTTCCATATGGTTGATCATGGAGGGAAGATCTACATCTACCCAGATAAGCGACTCAGGTAACGGTAACCGGTAGGGGCGGGTATCCAGTCCTGCCGCCAGATTGATCACCATATCCACACCCTGTTCTACCTGTTCCATAATGAATGTATCGAACAAATAGGTTCGGGCTACAAATGACCAACTGTTAGTGCGTCCGAACACAATAGCATCGGCTATTTGTGCCCCTCGTTCACCGGCTAGCTTGCGGGCATAGGGATCATGGAAAACCGCATCGGGTCTTTCCGACTCTTCTGCACGGTAAATGGCTACCCAAAGTGCAGTATCAGCAATATTTCGGATAAGTGGTTCCATGAACTACTGGTATAGTTTGGGAATAATGAATAAACTGATGTCCGTATTAAAATTTTTCAGCCATGTCGGGAATCATCTCGGCCTTATAATTTCCAGCGTCTAATTTCTTTTTGGTTTCCTCAAAGGCTTTCAGGGTAAGGTCAATGTCTTCATCACTATGCGCCGATGTGGGAATGAGTCGAAAGATGATATCTCCTTTAGGAATAACAGGATATACTACGATGGAACAAAAAATATGATAATTTTCCCGGAGGTCCATTACCATCTGAGTGGCTTCGGGAACATCACCCTTCATATAAATTGGAGTAACCGGCGAATTGCTGTTGCCGATATCAAATCCTCTTTCTTTTAATCCTTGTTGCAACCTGCTTACGTTATGCCATAATTTTTCTCTCAGCTCCGGCATGGTGAGTACCATGTTCATACGTTTCAGCATTCCTTCTACAATTAACAGGGGAAGGCTTTTGGCGAATATCTGTGAGCGTGTATTATAACGCAGGTATTTCAATACGGCTTTCGGACCGGCAATAAAAGCGCCGATACTGCCCATGCTTTTTACAAATGTGCTGAAGTAGAGATCAATGCCATCCTGACAACCCTGTGCTTCATCTGCACCGGCGCCGGTAGGGCCCATATATCCAAAACCATGTGCATCATCGATGAGGATGCGGAATTCATATTTTTTCTTGAGGGCAACAATTTCTTTCAGGATTCCTTGTTCTCCGTCCATACCAAATACCCCTTCAGTGATCAACAGGATACCACCACCATTTTTGGCAGCAAGTTCGGTTGCGCGTTGCAGTTGTTTTTCACAATCTTCAATATCGTTGTGTTTGAATGCATAGCGATGTCCCATATGCAAACGAACTCCGTCAACGATACAGGCATGTGCTTCTGCATCGTACACGATCACATCCCTTCTGTTCACCAATGCATCAATACAACTCATGATACCCTGGTATCCGAAATTGAGTAACATGGCATCTTCTCGGTTCACATATTTGCTGATCACTTTTTCAAGTTCTTCATGCATGGCGGTATTGCCACTCATCATACGGGCTCCCATCGGGTTACCCATGCCATATTTTGCAGCCGCTTCGGCATCAACCTTGCGTACTTCGGGATGGTTCACCAGTCCGAGATAATTATTCAAACTCCAAACGATCATTTCTTTTCCCCTGAAACTCATCCTTGGTCCTAGTTCACCTTCCAGTTTTGGGAATGCAAAATATCCATGAGCCCTGTCCATGAATTGGCCGAGTGGGCCACCATCTTTTACTAATTTTTCAAAAACGTCCATAATATTCGTTTGTGGTTAAGTACTGTTTGATCCTATACAACAAATTACATCCGGAGTATTGTAGTGGCTGCAAAATTAAGGCATTGAGGGCAAAATTCCCCCTCTGAAACATATACCCCTAATGAAATTGTTGCCCGATACATTTATCTTTGTCAAAATCAATTGATATGCGCAACAAGCATCTTTTACTTTGTGTATTTTCTTTATGTATGATGGGGGTGGCTTCGGCTCAAACCCAACCAACTGCCAAACCTAAATTGGTAGTGGGGATCGTGATCGATCAGATGCGCTGGGATTATCTATACCGCTTCAATGACCTGTATGGAGCCAATGGCTTAAAAAGACTATTGAATAAGGGATTTAGTTGCGAAAATACCCTGATCCCTTATGTGCCTACTTATACTGCGGTGGGTCATACCTGTGTGTATACCGGCAGTGTGCCCGCCTATACGGGAATCGTAGGCAATAACTGGTTTGATAAAACAACGAATACCAATGTGTACTGCACCGATGATTCAACGGTGAACCCCGTTGGGTCTAATACAAAGGGTGGAAAAATGAGCCCCGAAAATTTATGGGTAACCACCATTACCGATGAACTTCGCCTTAGTAATAATTTTAAGAGCAAGGTGATCGGTATCGCCATGAAAGATCGTGGCGCTATATTGCCTGCCGGCCATAGTGCCAATGCAGCCTACTGGTATGATGATAAATCGGGCAAATGGATCAGCAGCACATATTATATGCAGCAGTTACCCGACTGGGTAAGTCAGTTCAATGCTAAGGATGTGGCGGGGAATTATATGAAGAAAGACTGGAATACCCTGCTCCCGATCAATAAATATGACCTGAGCTCTGCAGATGATGAGCCCTATGAAAATGCCATCAAGGGTGAAAAGACCGTGACCTTTCCGCATAGGCTTTCTACAATAGGAGATGCTGATAAATATGAATCTTTCAAAACCACTCCATTTGCCAACAGTTTTACTTTTGATTTTGCTAAATCGGCCATCGAAAATGAAGCATTAGGAAAGAATACAGTGCCCGATTTTTTGGCAGTAAGCATTTCATCCACCGATTATATTGGTCATTCATTCGGCCCTAATTCAGTTGAAATAGAAGATACCTACCTGCGCCTCGATAATGATATTGCCGATTTTCTTCAATACCTGGATACTAAAGTAGGAAAGGGGAACTACCTTGTTTTTTTGACCGCCGATCATGGAGTAGCGCATATACCTGCATTCCTGGCCGAACATAAAATTCCTGGGGGTGTATTCAATGAAGGCGAAGTATCGAGAGAACTCAATAAGATGATCGAAGATGAATTTGGAATGAAAAATGTGGTGCAGAGTTTACAGAACTACCAGGTATATCTAAACGCTGACGAGATCAGTAAACAAGGAAAAGATCTTTCGGCTGTAAAAAAATCGGTGATCCGTTTTTTAGCTGCGAAGCCATTTATCATCCATGTATTTGATACCCGCGAATTGGCGTCTACTACCATGCCCGAACCCCAGAAGACCATGATGGGTAATGGTTTTAATCCAAAGCGAAGTGGCGATATCCAGTTTACTTTCAAGCCCGGCTATTTTGATGGCGGTAAAAAAGGTACCACTCACGGACTTTGGAATCCATATGATGCGCATATTCCACTGCTATGGTATGGATGGAATATCAAGCCTGGTAAAACAAACCGCGAAACCTATATGACCGATATTGCCGCCACCGTAGCTGCCTTATTGCAAATTCAAATGCCCAGTGGTTGTGTAGGGAAAGTGATCACGGAGCTAACAAAATAGTAGTTGACGAATTTTATTGCTTAATGAAACTGGCTTCTCCGATCCTTTCATTGGGCCGGCTCATAACAATAAAATAAGATCCGGCGGACAGCGTGGATACATCCATTGTAAGACTATTCGTTCCTTCAGAAAAATTGCCCGTCCAGCTTTTTACCATTCGGCCATCATGGTTGTACATGATGCAGGTTACGGGGGAAGCTTCCCTGTTGAAACATACCAGGTTGAGTATATTGTTTACCGGGTTAGGGTTGATGCGAATATCACTGATGAGTGGTTTGCTGAAACTGAGTGTCACGATACCTGAATAATTAAAGTGGCCATCCTGATTCCATATTTTCAAGCGATAAAAATTTGTGCCATTCTGCGGACAAGCATCAACATAATCATAGTTAACCGGTAAAGAACTGTTGTGCAGGGTACTGGTCTTTGTGCCCAAGTATGCATAATGGATGCCATCTACTGATCTTTCAATCTCATAGCGATCTATGCCTGTTTCTTGTGCCAGGGTCCAATTCAAGGCTGCCTGATTGTTTCGGATGGTGCCGGTGAACCTGGTGATCTCTAACGGTAAGGCCAACACGTCTCTCAGGATCCATACCGGTGAGGTCCAGATGATATCTCCGTCTACTTGCGTGATCTTGGCAAAATAATAAAAGGTTTCGGTTGCACTGGTGGTATGCTGGAAGTTCAGCGTGGCACTACTTAAATTAGATGTTAGGATACTGGCATTGGTACCACTTCCGGGGATGCCATAATAGATCTCGATCTTGCTCACATTATCTCCTGCATCGGCATCGGATACGGACACATAAATGGAAGAGTTATTGGTAGTGGTAAAATTGGATCCCATGTAACTGCCATTAACCGTAAACGTTACCTGCGCATTCCAATCGTCGGAAGCATAGAAGCGCATGGCCCGGTAAGCCGCCATGATGCTGTCTCTTTTCAGTGCACCGGCCAGTACTACGGTTCGGATCTGGTTATTTCTTCCAAAAGTGGTATAGTGATTATCCTGGTCGGCGGTGGGCCCAAGATGGTAACCTCTAGCCAGTAATTTCAAGTAATATGATTCGTAACCGGTAGGGGCAGGGTCAGAATAATCTGTTTTAGTAGACATGGCAGCACCACTCCTGATGGCCACTCCGGCAATGGCATCATCGGCAACAGCACTATAAATGGCCGCACCGGCTATATCAGAGTAGTCGCCTGTTTGTGGATGTGCCAATGTACAAAATGCATTGCTATAGGTATTCACAATAGGCCAGAATGCAGGGTAATCAGATTTGGTACAAAATATATCATAATTATTACTGGTTCCCCATAAACCACTGCCAGTTTCCCATCCAACTAAGCCGGGTACACCATAGGTCACTACATGACCTCCGTTGCTGATCACTCCATATTCAAAACCATACATACAAACAAAACTGCCATCCCGGTTTGCCGTATCGGCCTGATAAATTCCCTTTGCATAATCTGCCACATGCATACCCGGATTATTGCTTGAACTGTAATGATTATGATCAGAAATACCCAGAAAATCCATATGGTAGCTATCCTTTACATAGTTGTAATCATCTCCCGGGTAAAAATAACCGCTGGTAGCGCTGTCTTTATTGCCATCCGAAAAAGAAGTATGTGCATGGATATTGCCATAATAATAGTTGTACTGCCCAAAAGCAGATACTGATATTAGTGAGATGATTATACTGAATAAGTACCTCATGCTTGAATCAGAACGTGTTGGTTTTTGTTTTTAGTATGCTGGAACACGGTATAAAGGTAGGGCATAAGTTTATAGTTAGTAGTTCATAGTTTATAGTTCATAGTTGGAGGTTGGAGGTTGGTCCCGATAGCTAACGGGAGCAGGTTCCTTAGGATTGAGGAACTCTAAAGTTAACGGAAGCCCAAAACAACTAAACACCTAAACACCTAAACACCTCAACACCTAAACACCTAAACGCCTAAACTATACTAGCCAACAAAAAACCCCGAAACAAGTTCCGGGGTTCGTTGGGTTACTAGGATTCGAACCTAGACAAACAGAATCAAAATCTGTTGTGCTACCTTTACACCATAACCCAATTTTTTATAATTGGCTGCAAAAATAAGGTTTCGGACCTTTTTAGCCAAATGGAATTTCAGACTGATCTAACGATTATATAGTAAAAAATCAGACTGGTCAATATATTGCTAAGCAGGTTCACCGTATCATTGTTGACCCAGCTTAATCCTTTTACCATTTTAGCACCGGAATCCGAAAAATCAGATAGCTGCCCGTTCTTGTTCAGATACTTGATCTGCAGCAGACTCCCCAAGATACTATCCATGATCATGCCTGTAAAGCCGCCTGCTGTGATCAGCAGTATGGTCTTGATGGGTAAATGATAAAAATAGCCTGCGATCGCCGCCAAAACTCCTGCAGCAGCCAATCCGCACAGGCTGCCCGAAATAGAAATGCCACCCGATAAACCCGGGGCACATTTTTTAAAACTGCAAATATCATAGGTGGCTCCTTTGAAAAAATAACCCAGTTCAGAACTCACACTGTCTGTCATGCTGATGGTAAAACTAATCAAGGCAACCAGCAGGGAAATCGGTTGGTGCAACATGCCAAATAGCATCATATAAATAATACCCGTAATACCATTGGCAAATACCTGAATAGCTGATCTGCCTTCTTTTTCATGCACGGGCTTGTTAAGTTTGGATAATAGGCTGCCAGTTATTAAAAAAATACCCGGGGCTATAAAGGCCAATTCTTTTCCGGTAGCATATAACCACATCGCCATCCAGCATGCCGCCGCCGCACCAGCAATCGTGAGCCATTTTTTGTATACTGCAAACCAGGCAAGGCTAATAAAAATACAAGTGGTGAGCAAGAGCATTTGCCAATCACTCGGCTGCCCCTGCAGCAATAGTGAGGCCCATAATGCTGCAATCACCGGTACAGAAAAATTATCGCTGCCCCGGTAACTGAATAATTCAGTAAGGGCTGGTACCAAAGAAAGCAATAGACAGAGCATGATCCCATTTACAGAAAGATCATGAAAAAAAATGCCGTTCACGAGCAACGCCATAATGAAGAATGTAAAAAAACCTGTCCATGATTTATGTTCATACAGGAACATGATCTTTTTCTTTCCAAAATAAACACCAGTAATTCCAGCCATAGCATCGCAGATACCCAAGATCCATGCTGCATAAGCGATCAATTGCTGATCTAGACCCGGAATGAACAGTAAGCAGGAAAAGGCCAGCGGAAACAAGGCAATGCCATACGAACGATATTCATTTACCTGCATCCATCTTTTTTGAATGAGCACTAAGAGTATAATGAAGAAGGCCAGAAAAATAAACGCAAGCAGCAATCTGTTTTCAAATTGTCCGATGGCCCATGCACAGGAACTGATGGCGGCGATATGTAATAATTTTCTGCCACCCAATTGTCCGATTAGTTTAAATTTCACCAAGAGTTCAATACCCAGCAGGGCCACAATAATAATGGCCATGGCGGTTCCTCCGGTGATCAGGTCGTGCTGCGTTAAATGCATTATATTGTACAATAAAGTCGTAATTTAATCAATGCTGAAAGAACTGGAAGATTATAATTGGTTTCCTGCCGAATTGCGCTTGTGGCAAATGGAGTTCATCGGATTCATCGTCTGTATCCTTAAATTATACAAACCCATTGTGCAGGTGTTGAACAGGCTTGCAGCGACTAATAATATCGCTGTTATACAGGATCTATGCAGTGGGAGCGGAGAACCTGCCGTGTGGGTAGCAAAGAGATTAACGAGTAGTATTCCCAGCTTACTCACTGATAAATTTCCCAATCCGCGATTTAAGAACAGACCGGGGTTAATATATGCTGATCGTTCGGTCGATCTGTTGCAACTACAACCACAATCGGGTAACCTGTACACGATGTATAATGCCTGGCATCATTTTACAACAGCGCAGCAGCAACAGATCGTTTCTGCAATGGCCAAAAGCCAAACTGCTTTTTTGTTTGCCGAAATTATAGAACCAGGTATCCTTTCATATATCAGGGTGATCTTTTCGGTAACCATCATGCAATTGCTACTGGCACCATTTGTTTATCCTTTTTCTTTGAGAAGATTATTGTGTACTTATATCATTCCCATTAATCTTATTACCATTACCTGGGATGGCATCATTTCTGTGAGGAGATCTTGTAGTGTACGGGAATATAAAAAAAGGCTCGAGGCAATTTCAACAAGTGCATATGCTGTTCAGGTGAATCGGGTAAAAACATTTACAGGACATATCATTTATATTTCGGGATCACCCATCAAATAATGAAACAACTAAAGATTTTATGGCAGTTCAGCAGGCCGCATACCATCATCGGGTCGGTATGCAGCATCACGGCTTTATACATCATGGCCACAGCCCAATTTGCTTTGCTTGCTCATTGGGAATTGTATGCGGGTACACTAGTTGCTGCTCTGGCCTGTAACCTGTTCATTGTGGGCATCAACCAACTGGTAGATGTGGAACTGGATAAGATCAATAAACCTTATCTGCCATTGGCTGCAGGCAGTTTATCCTTGGCCGGTGCTAAGGTCATCCTGATCGTTTCGCTGATCATTAGTCTGCTGGTTTCATTTTTTATTTCAATTTATCTGTTCCTGCTCATCGTAGTTATTTTGCTGATAGGAATGGCTTATTCAATACCACCGCTGCAGTTGAAAAAACATCATTTACCGGCTGCGCTGGCCATTACGGTGGTACGCGGACTGCTGGTCAATATAGGCATGTATCTGCATTTCCATCATGCTGTGTATGGAGATTTTATATTGTCTTCTGCGGTGATCTGTTTAACTGCTTTTATCATGTTATTCAGTGTGGCCATTGCCTGGTTTAAAGACCTGCCCGATACGGAAGGGGATAGCCGCTTTCACATCAGCACCCTAGCAATTCTCTATTCAAAAAAGAATGCTTTGCGGGGTGGTACCTTGTTGGTTGCATTGGCGTATTGCGGAGCAATAGTATGGAGTGGAGTGTATGCAGGAAACCACCAGCTGATGCTGATGGTGGCTCATGCAATGCTCTTTGCATTATTTCTGCTGAATTATTTTTCCGTTAAACTTGATGATCCAGTTTCCATCCGAAAATTCTACCTGCAGTTCTGGGTATTCTTCTTTGCCGAATACATCCTGTTTGCCGTTTGGAGCCTGATGAATTGATCAGGCTTCGTCTTCCTTCTCTTTCAAACCTTTGATCAGATCAAGCGCTTCGGCCACTACATCGCACATGATGGTGATGAGTGAACCGGGTTTAGCGGTATTGTAGGCATGCATGATGGCCTCTTTTTCATTGTAGATGATGGTAATGGGAATGTCCTTGGGTTTGGTTTCAGTGATACCTTCTACCAGCAGGTTCACTATTTCTTCGGCTGTGCGTCCCCGTAAGTTCTTATCCTGTCGGATGATGATCTCGTCGAAGAACCTGCCCGATATCCTGCCCAATTCCCTGATATCATCATCGCGCCGGTCGCCCGTACCACTGATGATGCCCACTTTTGGCGTACCCTCAATCTTACTCACAAAATCGCAGAGCAGTTCCAGTCCTGCAGGGTTATGCGCAAAATCCACCAAAAATTGAAAATGTTTAAATTGAAAAAGATTCAATCTTCCAGGTGTTTGTGCAGCAGAAGGTACAAATGTTTGCAAGGCAAGCCGGATATCTTCTATCCCGATATTCCTCCAAAGATATGTGCTCAATACAGCAGGCAGACAATTCATGATATTGTGAATGGCTTTTCCTCCGTAAGTAACCGGTACCTCAGTAACCTTGATCACGCGGATCTTCCAGGTACCTTTCATGATGCTGATATATCCGTTTTCAAAGATGGCTGCATAGCCGCCTTTTTTACAATGTTCAATGATGCGGGGATGGTGTTCATTCATGCTGAACAGGGCTACATTGCATTCCAGGTTGGTGCGCATGGCATATACCAGATCGTCTTCAGCATTAAGAATTGCAAAGCCATGTTTAGAAACAGTTTCGGGCACCACGGCCTTTACCTTGGCCATCTGTTCCATATTGTCGATACCCCCCAGTCCGATATGATCGGCACTGATATTGGTCACAATGGCCACATCGCAATGTTGAAAAGCCAAACCATTTTTTAAGATGCCGCCTCTTGCTGATTCCAGTACGGCAAAATCCACGGTAGGATCTTTCAATACGAACTGAGCCGATACCGGACCGGTACAATCACCCTTCATCATCATCTGATTTTGGATGTACACACCGTCACTGGTGGTATAGCCTACTTTGTATCCGGCTGTTTTGGCGATATGTGCGGTGAGTCGGGTAGTGGTGGTTTTACCATTGGTGCCGGTGATGGCAATGATGGGGATATTGCCATTGCTGCCCTTGGGGAACAGCATGTCTACCACCGGTTCGGCCACATTGCGCGGAAGTCCAACCGAAGGTTCTATATGCATGCGGAATCCCGGCGCGGCATTCACTTCCAAGATACATCCGCCATTTTCGGTAACGGGTGTACGCAGATCGGTGGCCATGATGTCGATGCCACAAATATCGAGTCCGATGATCTTGGCAATGCGTTCGCACATGAAAATATTGGCGGGGTGAACTTCATCGGTCACATCGGTACTGGTACCACCGGTAGAAAGATTGGCAGTGGGTTTCAGCAATACCAGTTCTCCTTTGGGAGGTACGGTATCGAGGAAATACCCTTTCTCATCCAGCATCTTCTGGGTAAACTGGTCAATGGTGATCTGGGTCAGTACCTTTTCATGCCCATAGCCCCGGCGGGGATCAGCATTGGTTTCGTCGATCAGGTACTGAATATCATGTACACCATCTCCAATAACGGAGGCGGGTGTACGCAATGCGGCACAAATGAATTTATAATTGATCACGAGGATCCTGAAATCAAAACCAGTGATGAATTTTTCTACGATCACGTTGCGGCCGTATTGTTTAGCGGCTTCCAGGGCTTTGATAGCCTGCTCCCAGGTGGTGATATTGGTGGTATTGCCCTTGCCATGGTTGCCATCGATGGGTTTGATCACGATGGGGTAGCCGATCTTGTCGATCACCGTTTTCAATCCTTCCTCAGTTCTAATTACATCGCCACGGGGTACAGGAATTTCAGCGGCGCCCAGTAAATTTTTTGTTTCTTCCTTATCGCAGGCAATATCTACTGCAATATTTCCGGTGGTGCTGGCAATGGTAGCCCGTATTCTTTTCTGGTGTATACCATAACCGAGTTGAACCAGTGAATGTTTATTTAGCCGAATGAAAGGGATGCCTCTTTTTGTAGCTTCATCCACGATACAACCCGTACTGGGACCAAGCCTGGTGTCTTCCCGTATTTCTCTCAATTGCTGAATATCCTCATGCAGATCATATGCTTCTTCAAAAATAAGGGCATGGGCGATCCTTACTGCCGCCTTAGCAGCATACACACCAGCGTCTTCTTCCATATAGCTGAAGCATACATAATATTCTCCTTCCTTACCCGTGCCTCGGGTTCTTCCAAATCCGGTATCCATTCCCGCAAGGGTTTGTAGTTCCAGCGCAATATGTTCTATCACATGTCCCATCCAAGTGCCTTCATCTACCCGGGAAAAAAATCCACCACGGGTACCTACGCTGCAGCGATGTTCTATCAAACTGGGCAACAGGGTTTCTAGTCGCTCCCTAAAACCAGGTATGGCATTGGTAGGCATCTGTTCTTTCTCTTCCAGGTCGAGCTTCATCTGGATCAATTTAGTGCGCCTTACACTCCAGTAATTGGGGCCCCTCAGTACTTTAATTTCTACGATCTTCATACATGCAGTTTGCGGTGAATGGTTTTTGGTTGCAGCGATGCCGACTAATTGGGTAGGCCCGGTAAATTCCGGTTCGTTAATGAATGGAACTGAAATTTAACCGAAAATGGAAATTACCAAAATCATCTTGCTTTGCAAAAAACAAAATCAGTAAATTGTATCAACTAAAACTGATGCTATGGCCAACCGTCGTTCCTTTATCAGCAAAATGGGCGCCTTGTCTGTTACCGCTATTGCAGCCGATCTTTTTCAACCTGCCTGGAGCCGGAACCTACAGTCGGCACTCAGTAATGTTTCGGGGATCGATCCCACTAGTTTGGCCACAGATGAGGATTTCTGGTATTATGTTCAGCAATCTTATACCATTGCACCCAATTTCATCAACCTTAATAATGGCGGAGTTTCGCCGGCACCCAGAACAGTTGCCGATGCCATGAAACAATATTATGATACCTGTAATCAGGCACCCAGTTATTATATGTGGCGGGTGATCGATCAGGGCAGGGAGGTACTTCGTAAGAACCTGGCCCAACTGGCCGGTACGGATACAGAAGAGATCGCCCTGCACCGCAATGCTTCTGAAGCGCTGGAAACCGTGATCTTCGGAATAGAATTGAAAGCGGGTGATGAGGTGGTGCTGACCAAACAGGATTATCCCAATATGATCGGGGCCTGGAAGCAACGGGAAAAAAGAGAGGGGATAAAACTGGTATGGATAAATTTAGAATTGCCCAGTGAAGATGAACAATACCTCGTGTCGCAATATACCAATGCCTTTACTGAGCGTACCAAGCTGGTGCAAATCACGCATATGATCAACTGGATCGGACAAAAAATGCCGGTGAAAAAAATTGCCAATGCGGCAAAGAAAAAAAATATTGATGTGCTGGTGGATGGAGCGCATACATTCGCTCAATTTGAATTTAAGATCCCCGACCTCAACTGCGATTATTTTGGAACCAGTTTGCACAAATGGCTGGGCGCCCCGGTGGGCACCGGTTTATTGTATGTGCGCAAGGAAAAGATCAAAGAGATATGGCCCCTGTTTGGCGCCGGTGAAAAAGAGGAAGATAATATCCGAAAATTTGAACACTTAGGCACCCGCCCATTCTTTATTGAAGAGGCGGTTGATAAGGCCATCGATTTTTATGATATGATCGGGGCCAAAAGAAAAGAAGAACGGCTGCTCTACCTGAAAAATTACTGGATGGGTAAGGTGAAGGATATTCCTAAAGTACAATTGCATACTTCTTTTAAAAAAGAATTTGGATGTGCTATCGGATTGGTAAGTGTTGATGGTAAAACGCCGGCTGAACTGGATGCTTATCTGTGGGAACATTATAAGATCCATTCGGTGGGTATCAATTGGGAAAATATTCATGGGGTGCGCATCACGCCCAATGTATATACCACTACCAAGAACCTCGACAGGCTCGTGGAGGGCATTACAAAATTTGCCGGAGCTTAATTGTAAATACAAAGGGAATTAACTGATTTCTTTTTAACATTCGTTGATAAATAGTTGCCAACTGCTTGTTTCGATTTCCCTTACATTTGTAATTATCAAAAAATGATTGGATGCCATTTGCTAAAGGAAAACTGATCGCGATCGGGGGGGCAGAAGACAAAGGTACCGACCTGGAAAAAGGGGAGGTCCATCGCAATAACCTCAATTTTTTTGAACTCGGAATTCTTCGGCGTATCGTGGAAGAATCGAAAGACGGCGCACTCAGCCGCATTGAAGTGATCACCACCGCCAGTATGATCCCATATGAAGTGGGCGACAATTACCTGAATGCTTTTGGAAAGATCGGCTGTACCAATATTGGCGTGATGCATATCCGTAACAGAGCCGATGCCCATCAAGAAGAATACCTGGAGCGTATTCGTACATGCGTTGCCGTAATGTTTACCGGGGGCAATCAGCTCCGGCTTACCAGCACCTTCGGAGGAACCGAATTCTTTCAGATCATCTTGAGCCGTTACCTCACCGACCCCGATTTCCTGGTGGCCGGCACTTCTGCAGGGGCCATGGCCGTAGGCAATACCATGATCTATGAAGGCAATGCCACCCGTGCCCATTTAAAAGGAGAGGTGAAGATCACTACCGGACTTGGTTTTATGTATAATGTGATCGTGGATTCGCATTTTGAAAAAAGAGGCCGCTTTGGCCGACTGGCACAGGCCGTAGCCACTAACCCGTCTTGCATCGGCATCGGGCTGGGAGAAGATACCGGCATGTTGGTGACCGAAGGCAACCGCATGGAAGCCATTGGCAGCGGCTGTGTGATCATCATCGACGGACAGGATGTTGGCCATAGCAATATTGCGGATATCCCCGAGGGCAATCCTTTTAGTGTAGAGAACCTGAAAGTACATTTCTGCGAAAAAGGGAATGGGTACCTGTTGAAAGAAAGAAAATTCCTTCCGGCCATGACGGAACAGGTAAAGTCGAATAATACCGCTGAAGTCCGTCGTTGATCAGTTTTTTTTGGACTACAAGTTTATGATCCAACCTTCCTGGATTTGATAACACACAAAAATTATTTCGTATGAACAGAAGAAAATTCATGCAGCAATCTTCTTTGGCCACGGCCGGATTGATGCTGGGGAAATATGTCCATGCATATTCCGGAAACGATTTTCCGCTGGTACGGATTCCCGTTAGTCAACGGAAATTCAATAGCCCTGCCGTAGAACAACTCATTGCTACCATTAAGAAAAATACGGGCAATAAGGAATTGGCCTGGCTGTTCGAGAACTGTTTCCCCAATACACTCGATACCACTGTTGATTTTGAGGTCATCAATGGCAAGCCCGATACTTTCGTGATCACCGGCGACATTGATGCCATGTGGCTCCGCGACTCATCGGCACAGGTATGGCCTTATCTGCCGCTCATGAAAAATGATAAACGATTGCAGGAACTGATTAAGGGGGTCATCAACCGGCAAACCAAATGCATCCTGAAAGATCCGTATGCCAATGCTTTTTATAAAGACGAGAACAAGATCAGTGAATGGAAAGATGATAAAACAACGATGAAAGCGGGTGTGCATGAACGTAAGTGGGAAGTGGATAGCCTCTGTTATCCCATCCGCCTGGCCTTTGGCTATTGGAAGGAAACAGCGGACACCACTCCGTTTGATGCTTCCTGGGTAGCCGCCATGAAATTGATCGTAAAAACTTTTAAAGAGCAACAGCGCCTGGAAGATAATGGGCCTTACCATTTCCAGCGCAATACTACGAATCCAACAGACAGTGTTCCGCTGAATGGTTATGGATATCCCACCAAAAAGATAGGATTGATCCATTCCATGTTCCGACCCAGTGATGATGCAACCGTTTTTGCGTATAATATTCCGGGTAATCTATTTGCTGCTGCCAGTTTATGGCAACTGGCTACCTTGTTCTCCGACAATGATATCCGCGATGATAAATTTGTTGCCGAATGCCGGCAGCTTTGCGAATCGATCAGGAAGATCGTTGACCAGCAGGCCCTGGTGAAGCATCCCGATTTCGGAAATATCTATGCCTATGAGATCAATGGTTTAGGAAGTGTTAACCTGATGGATGATTCAAATGTGCCGAGCCTGTTATCGCTGCCCTACCTCACCGGCAGTGATACCGATAAGATCCGTAATTCCAGGAAATTCGCACTAAGCAGTAGTAACCCATTTTTCTTTAAAGGAAAAATTGCAGAAGGAATCGGTGGTCCGCATGTGGGTATGGATTATATCTGGCCCATGAGCATCAGCATGCGCGCACTCACCAGCAACGACGATAAGGAAATTAAGAATTGTCTCAACCTGCTGCAACAAACACATGCAGGTACTGGTTTCATGCACGAAGCATTTCATAAAGATGATGCCAATCAATTCACCCGCAAATGGTTTGCCTGGGCCAATACCTTGTTCGGTGAACTGATCTGGAAAGTATACCGCGAGAAAAAGCAGTTACTGGATTGATCAATACACAATGATCAGATAATATTGTTTTTTCCCTTTCTGTACCAACAGGTATTTCGAATGCAACAGCATGGAAGCACTCAATTGTAGGTCGGGGCCTTCCACTTTATTCCTGTTGATGCTAACACCACCATTCTGGATCATCTTTCTGGCTTCTCCCTTGCTGGGAAAACAACCCGATTCGGTTAAGAAAGAAAGCACATCAATGCCCTCGTTTATTTTATCGGCAGGGAATTGAAATTTAACCACGCCTTCCATATTTTCAAGATCATCGGCACTTAAGCTTTCGATAGAAGCATGTTGATTGGAAAATAATTTTTCGGTGGTTTCTATTGCTTTGTTATACTCCTCTTCGCCATGTACGAAAATAGTGACCTCCCTGGCCAATGCCTTTTGCAATAAACGTTGCGCCGCATCTTTTTCATGCTCGGCAATGAGGTTGTCGATGGTAGACTTATCTAAGAAGCTGAAAATCCTGATCCAGTCGGCCGCATCAGAATCTTTAGCGTTTAACCAGAACTGGTAGAACTGATATGGAGTTGTTTTTTTAGGGTCTAACCAGATATTGCCCGATTCTGTTTTTCCGAATTTACCTCCGTCGGCTTTTTTAATGAGCGGACAAGTAAATGCAAATGCATCGCCGCCCGATTTTCTGCGGATCAGTTCGGTGCCGGTCACGATATTCCCCCATTGGTCGCTGCCGCCCATCTGCAGTTTGCAATTTTTATTTTTATACAACCAGTAATAATCAAAGCCCTGCACCAGTTGGTAGGTGAATTCGGTAAAGCTCATACCGGATTCTCCTTCCAGCCTTTTCTTCACGCTGTCCTTGGCCATCATATAATTCACGGTGATATGCTTGCCCACATCACGGATAAAATCCAGAAATGAGATTTCTTTGAACCAATCGTAGTTATTGGCCATCTCGGCAGCATTCTTTCTGGCCGGATCAAAATCGAGGTATTTTTCCAGCTGTGCTTTTACACAAGCCACATTATGGTTCAAAATATCTTCGCTCAGCAAATTCCTTTCTTCACTTTTACCACTGGGGTCGCCTACCATTCCAGTGGCACCACCCACTAAAGCAATGGGTTTATGACCCGCTTTTTGTAAGTGAACCAAGAGGATGATGGGGACCAGACTGCCGATATGCAGGCTATCGGCTGTTGGGTCGAAGCCGATATAGCCCGTGGTCATTTCTTTTTCCAGTTGTTCTTTCGTGCCCGGCATTATATCCTGGATCATGCCCCTCCATTGTAATTCTTCTAAAAGTTGATGCATATCAGTCTGTTTGTGAATATCCTGTTCCCCAAAACACTCGGGGAACTGCCCGGCAAAAATGCTCATAAAATCTGATAAAATAATAGAAGGGGCAGCCAATAATTGAGCAGCGAATAATTTTTGTTCAAAATTGACGTGAAAACTGATGATTTTCAGCTAAAGAATTACCCGGTTTTAAAAGCAACGAATTGGTCCTTGGGAAGGTCATTAACACATTGCTGCTCAAAGCAGTTGTACAGATTTTTCAATAGCCAAAACCGGATATATGCTGATTTGTGATATAAAGCTTAATTTTAACTTGTGGAAAATGTACAATTTCACTCGTAGTATTACGTTTTATAAACCTATCCTGTTAAATACAACAACTAACCTGAATGTCATGATGAGAATACAGCTTACCCTTTTGATCCTTTCATTACTGCTTTTCCCTACTCTTTCCCATGGCCAGTTTCGCAAATATTCAAATGAATTTTTGAATATTGGTGCAGGGGCACGCGGACTAGCAATGGGGGGTGCTCAAGTAGCTTCGGCAAGTGATGCTACTGCCGGTTACTGGAATCCTGCAGGATTGACCGGCGTTAAAGACCACGCTAATGTGGGCGTGATGCATGCCGAATATTTTGCCGGTATTGCCAAGTATGATTATGTTTCTGCCGCTGTTCCCGTTCAGAACAATAAGCGCACCCTTGGTTTTTCCTTACTGCGTTTTGCCATTGACGATATTCCCAATACGTTGTTTCTGGTTGAACCAGACGGAAGCATCAACTACAACAATATTCAAACATTTTCATCAGCCGATTATGCCCTGATCCTTTCTTTTGCCCAAAATATCAGGGAAACAGAAAATAAGTCGATCAGTTTTGGTGCCAATGCAAAAGTGATCTATCGTAAGGTGGGGCATTTTGCCACAGCCTGGGGATTCGGTCTGGATGCAGGCATTCAAATGCATGGCAAGCGTTGGAAGTTGGGCATCGTTGCCCGCGATATTACCACCACATTCAATGCCTGGTCGTTCCATTTCAATGAAAAGGAAAAAGAAGTGCTATACCTTACCAAGAATGATATTCCGGTGAAATCATCGGAGATAACCGCACCTCGTTTGGTGATCGGTGGTGGATACAATTTCCGTTTGGGTAAATCGGTGAACTTACTCGCCGAAGGAAGTTTTGATGTAACCTTCGATGGTAAACGCAATACTGTATTGAGCAGCAACCCGGTGAGTATTGATCCTCATCTCGGTTTGGAAGCCACCATCAAAGATGTGTTCTTTGTAAGAGGAGGGATCACCAATTTTCAACAGGCCTTGGCTGATGGCGATACCCTGAACCAGAAAAAAGTATGGATCTACCAGCCCAGTATCGGTGCCGGTTTCAAGATCAAGAATGTGATGATCGATTATGCGTATACCAATCTGGCCAATCAATCGAATCCTTTATACACCCATATATTTTCATTACGCCTTAACCTCGTAGGAAAAAAATCCGAATAATATTTTAACCCATTCTCAATATGAAAAAAACTTTATTTTCCGCTGTGCTATTGCTGCTTGCAGTTGTTGGATATGCGCAGTTGAATAACAGCTGGATAGATTACAGCAAGACCTATTATAAATTCCGGCTGGCCAATGATACACTTTGCAGGATCAATCAATCGGCCCTGCCCGCAGCCATTGCTGGCACGCCTGCCCAGAACTTTCAATTGTGGCGCAATGGACAGGAAGTGCGTTTATACACATCCGTGGCAACAGGCCCGCTGGCCGCAAGTGATTATATTGAATTCTGGGGATTGATGAATGATGGTAAACCCGACAAAGGATTATATAGGAATGCGGATTACCAGCTGTCAGAAAAATATAGCCTGGAAACTGATACGGCTACTTATTATTTAACAGTAAATCCAGTGGGCAGTAACCTGCGGTATGTGCAAAGTCCTAATAATATTGCCGGCAATGTATTGCCTGCCGAAACCTATTTCATGCGCCGTGTGGAAGCCAATTACAAAAGCCAGATCAATAAAGGATACGCAGCCGTGATCGGCGAATACGTGTATTCTTCATCTTATGATATTGGGGAAGGATGGGCCAGCAATGATGTTTTTCCTTGTTGTGCTTTGTCGAAAGTGTTCTCTAACCTGAACGTATACACGGCGGGGCCACCCAATAGTGTGATGTTCACCATCGGCGCAGTGGGCGATGCCCTGTATTCCCGCGAACTGGTGGCTAAGTTTTACAACAATGTGGTGTACCAGATTCCGATGCCGTTCTTTAATTACAGAAAAGATACGGTTCGAAATTTACCCCTGTCTTTACTGGCCAGTCCTACCGACCTGCCCGTAAGCGTCAACGGTAATTCCTCTGATGCCAATGATCGTATTGTGGTAAGTTGTATCTCCGTGACCTATCCGGCCACCTTCAATTTCAATAATGAAAAGAATTTTTATTTTGAGTTGAAAGCCAATCCCGCCGGAAATTATCTGGTGATCAATAATTTCAACAGCAACGGCATTGCGCCTGTTTTGTACGATTATAATAATGCGAAAAGATATCTTGGCGATATTGCTATACCCGGACAAGTAAGATTTGTATTGCCTGCCTCAACGGATAGTTTGCGCAAGTTCAATCTGATGAGCCAGGATGCCAGCAATATCAGCATCGTCAATAATTTAACTACTAAAACCTTCACCAATTATTCCCTTGCTGCCAATCAGGGCAATTACCTCATCATCAGTAATCCTGTATTGTACAATGATGGCTCAGGTGTGAACAATGTGGATCTTTACCGTCAGTATCGTAGCTCAGTGACCGGTGGTGGTTTTAATGCAAAAATTTATGATATCAATGAACTTACCGAGCAGTTTGGATTCGGGATCAAAAAACACCCATCTGCCATCCGCGATTTTATCAGCTATGCGTATAACTCATTTGCAGCTACACCAAAATATGCGTTCATCATTGGACGTGCGGTGAGTTACGAAGACTATACCATTTTACAAAGCAATCCTGTTGCCGAACAGCTTAACCTGGTACAAACCTTCGGATACCCGGCCTCTGATATCT
>CAIRHQ010000196.1 GCA_903878475.1 uncultured Bacteroidota bacterium
CCCGGAAAATAAATTAAACAAAGAAAAGAAAACCCAATCGACTTCATCTGTAGTAGGTGTTGGCCGACCTTATATTGAAGCCACAAAAAAAGTACAGGGCAAGGCCGATTATGCCGATGATATCCGTTTGAAAAATACTTTGTATTGTAAATTTTTAAGAAGTCCGCTCCCGCATGCCATCATTGAATCCATCGATATTACTGAAGCCAGCAAATTGGAAGGCGTAAAATATGTGATGACCGGAAAAGAATTACCAGAGAAATTTGGTGTGCTGCCCATCTCGCAGGATGAAACAGCCATGGCCATTGAAAAAGTAAGATATATCGGTGAAGTGGTTGCGGCTGTTGCTGCAGAAACAGCTGATATTGCCGCTGCTGCCTGTAAACTCATCAAAGTAAAATACAAACCGCTTCGTCCGTTTCATGCCATCGATGAATCGTTGAATGATATTGGAACAGATGAAAAGATACATGCCCATACCAAATTCAATAATAATATTCATAAAAAGGCCGAACTGCGTTTTGGAGATCAGGCCACTGCTTTTGAAGCAGCTGCTTTTACCAGTAAAATGAATTTTGAATTTGAAGGCATCTCTCATGGATTCACCGAACCGCATGCGGCTTCGGCATATTTCGATGATGATGGACTAACCATTATCACGGCCACCCAGGTGCCGCATTATCTGCACCGGGCATTATCAAAGGTTTTGGGTTTGCCATTGTCGAAAGTGCGCGTGATAAAACCTTATGTGGGTGGTGGGTTTGGAGGAAAAAGCGATCCCTTCCCCCATGAAATGATCATCTCCTGGATGGCCATGAAAACAGGAAGACCGGTGAAGATGCGGTTCAGCAGGGAGGAAGTGTTTCTTTGCAATCATGGAAGGCATCCATCAAAAATGTGGGTGAAGATCGGGGCCGACAAAGCAGGCAAGCTAAATGTGCTGGATGCCGAAATAGCCATTGATGGCGGGGCATATGGAAGCTTTGGCGTGGTAACTTCTTATTATAACGGTGTGTTGTTACAAGCACCCTATGCCATACAAGATTTTGGATTTAAAACCTATCGGGTATACACCAATAAACCGCAAAGCGGCGCCATGCGCGGTCATGGTGCAGTGAATTCACGATTCGCAACGGAAAGTCTGATCGACGACCTGGCCCATCAAATGAAAATGGATCCCTGCGAACTGCGCCTGCAAAACTTTATGCCTTCGCATTCGCTCACCGTGGGGCATTACCGAATTACGTCTAATGGTAGTCGTGAGTCGCTGCTGAAAGTGATGGAGCAATCGCAATGGAAAACACGGCATGGTCAATTAGCTACTGGTCATGGTTTGGGAGCCGGATGTAGTTTTTTTATCAGCGGTTCTGCCTTGCCCATCATTCGTAATGAATTGCCACAATCGGTGGTGCATTTGAAACTGGATTTCGACGGAAGGGTACTGGTGAGTTCGGGTGCCAGTGATATTGGACAAGGAAGCGACACCATGCTGGCAATCATCGTGGCAGAGGTATTGGGTATTGAAGTAGAGCAAATATTTGTGCAGGCAGCGGACACTTTACTGACTCCGGTTGATCTGGGAAGTTATTCAAGCAGGGTAACCTTTATGGCCGGCAATGCCGCTAAGGATGCAGCAGAGAACATGCGAACGGAGATCTTGCAGGCTGTTTCTACACGAAAAGAAATTGCGGTAGAGGAATTGAATATTTCCGGAGGCAGGGTATTTAGCAATGATAAACAAGTTGACCTATCCTGGTTGGAAGCTGTGGAAATGGTGACCGCCAATCGTGGAGCCGTTACCGTTAGTGGAAAATATATCTCACCAAAACTCGGTGGTGATTTTAAAGGATCGGGGGCAGGGCTCAGTCCTTCCTATAGTTTTGGCGCCGTGATCGCCGAAGTGAAAGTTGACCTGGAAACGGGTCTGGTGAATCTGGTCAATATCTGGGGTGCGCATGATTGTGGTAAGGCCATCAATCCACTGGCGGTGGAGGGGCAATTGGAAGGGTCATGGCATATGGGCATGGGGCAGGCGCTGAGTGAGCAGTTGAAATATTATAATGGGTTGTTGCTGAACGGGAATTTTCTGGATTATAAAATTCCTACTTCAGTGGATACACCACCGATCCATGCTAACATCATTGAAACCATTGATCCGGAAGGACCATTCGGTGCCAAGGAATGTGGTGAGGGTGCCCTGCATCCGGTGATTCCGGCGATCGCCAATGCCATCTTTGATGCAGTGGGCGTAAGGATCACCAAATTGCCGATCAGTGCAGAAGATATTTTACAAAAGATGAAGATCAACGCAGCAGCTGTTGCTGAAACAAAATAATTATCGCAATCGTATTCAAATATGATAAAGCAAGCAACATATTATAAACCGCTAAGCCTGCAGGAAGCATGGGAAACTGCCCGGCAGCATGCGCAGGATTTCAGGTTTATTGCCGGCGGAACAGATGTGATGGTGAATCGGTTCCAGGGAAATGAAAATTCAAATTGTTTGATCGACCTGACAGCCATTGCTGCATTACAAGAAGTAAAAATAAAGGGAGCGTATGTAAGTATAGGTGCCGGAGTGGGATTAAATGATCTGAAAAAACATGCATTGATCACTGATGAATTTCCGGTATTGATTGAGGCTGCCGCAGCCGTGGGATCGCCGCTGATCCGCAATTCGGCCACCATTGGCGGAAATGTGCTTTGCGAGAATCGCTGTATTTTTTATAATCAATCGGAATGGTGGAGAGATGCGGTGGGTTTCTGTTTAAAATGTGAGGGAAATATTTGCATCGCCACCGGAAGTAAAAAGCATTGTTATTCTGAATTTGTTTCTGATACTGCCCCGGCATTGATCGCTATGGGCGCTATGATCGAACTGATGGATGAAGAAGGAATAAAACTGGTAAAGCTGGAAGATATTTTTACCGGTGATGGCATTCAACCCCGAAACCTTCAACCCTTGGCACTGATCATAGCGATACAATTGCCCCTAAAGCAAGGTTTCCGTGCCGTATTTCAAAAACTGCGTCAAAGGGAGAGTATGGATTTTACTTCACTTACTGCGGTAGTATCAATTGATGTGCATGAAAAGATTAGGATCGTGTTGGGTGGGGTAGACCCAAAACCAGTTGTGGTAGAAGGTGATACACATGCCGACAAAGAGGAATTGATCAGACAGGCCATAAAAAAATCGAGGGCCATCGACAACGAAATGTTCTCAAGAACTTACCGCAGAGAAATGATCGGGGTCTTTTTGAGAAGAGCATTCACTCAATTAGCAATTTAGGTTGTACGCACTAGCGGAATATTTTTTTTCAACAATTTTCAACAATTTTCAACGCTCAGTTGAATAAGGAAACTGAATTCGTTTGCTCCTTAAACAGCCTGATTAGCAAGCCGCTTAAGGATTTTCAATTCTTGAAATATAAAAAATATTGCATACAAGAATGTCGTTTTATTAATGTTCAGACATTGTAGTGTGCTGAGTAGAAAAATAATTTTTTACAAAAAACCCATATCTTCATTTTCGTTTCGATTGTGATTGCTAACACTCATATTACCAGTTTGCTTGAAGAAATTGCTTTACACAATTGTGAAAAAGCATACAAAGCACTTTTCATGGAAATGCATGAAAGCCTGCAGCATTTTGCCTTCAGCATACTCAAATCTACCCAGGATGCCGAGGAAGTGGTTTCCGATTTTTTCATTGCATTATGGCAGCGCAGGGAAAGTTTACGACAACTTGAAAATCCAAAATTGTATTTTTTTGTAGGCGTAAAAAATAC
This sequence comes from uncultured Bacteroidota bacterium, assembly GCA_903878475.1. GTDB lineage: Bacteria > Bacteroidota > Bacteroidia > Chitinophagales > Chitinophagaceae > Ferruginibacter. The sequence goes on from CAIRHQ010000196.1 coordinate 3,789, forward strand.
GGCCCTGAATAAATTGGCCGCAGCTAAAAGACGTGCGCTTCCACCCGTGGAAGAATGGCAGACCTCTCTCACCAGTGTATTTTTTAACCCGGAAGAACTGATGCTTTCATCCGAACTGGTAAAAAGGATCATGCTGGCGGTGAACGACCTGCCGCCTAAATGCCGGGCCATCTTCAAACTAACCAAGGAAGAGGGCTTGAAATATGCTGAAGTAGCCCAATTGCTTAATATCTCGGTAAAAACCGTGGAAGCCCAGATGGCAATTGCCCTGCGCCGCATAAAAACCCACACCGAATTCAAATCTCAGTTCCCCGAACTGCATTCCATCCTTAGTAAAAAGAAATAATTTTCTTTTTAGGGGTATTCGCCCTGTTTACTTGTCCTTATAACGTATTAATACACATTTTCGAATGAAAGAGGAAGGATTCTGGATATTATTATCTAAGAAAATAGCCGGAGAAGCTACCCCAGAAGAGTTAGATCTGCTGGAAGAAATGATCATGAGCAATAGCGAATGGAAGGCCACTGCTGAAACCTTACAAGAATTGTGGAATTCAGATCCAGTAAAGCCTGTAGCCGAAAATATCCAGAAAAAAGAAGATGCCTACCTGTTACATATCAGCCGTTTGAAAGAGACCGTGAATGATTTTGATTCTGCCACAGAAATGGAAGAGGCGCAGGTAATTTCCATGAGAAAGCCTTTTTACAAGAATTGGATCACTTATGTAGCTGCCGCTGCCGCCATAGTATTAGTTATTATGATATATCCGCTGACCAGCAATAAAGAAAAAGTGCAGGATATTGCAGCTATTAAGCCGCTCAATGAGATCACGGTTAACCCCGGTTCCAGAACAAAAATGCAGTTGCCCGATGGATCCCAGGTTTGGGTGAACTCAGGTAGCAAACTGACCTATGATGGTAATTTTAATGGAGCAACCCGTGAAGTACAACTGGATGGAGAAGCTTTTTTTGAAGTAGTAAAAGATGCAGCTCATCCTTTTATCGTGCATACTTCGGGTATCGATATAAAAGTATTGGGTACTGCTTTTGATGTAAAAGCATATAATTCGGAACCAACTATTGAAGCCACATTGATACATGGTTCAATTGAAGTGATCAATAAAAGTCAGCCAGGCACACCAAAGATCATGCTGAAGCCGCATGAGAAACTGGTGTTCAACAAATTTGCCATCCCGGATGTGAAAGACCAGCGGGCCGATATCAAAACAAATCCTGATGCATATTCTTATAACATCAAACCCTTACGCGAAAATATCGCCGATACCAGTATTGCAGAAACCGCTTGGGTGTATAATAGATTGAGTTTTGAGGATGAGCGTTTTTCTGATGTAGCCCTTAAGATGGGAAGATGGTATAATCTGAAGATCAGCATTGAAAATGAAAAGCTCAGCAATTTCAGGATCAGTGGTTCATTTGTGAATGAAACAGTGGAAGAGGCTTTAAGGGATCTACAGTTCCTGGTGCCCTTCAATTACAGCATTAAAAATAATGAGATCAAGATATTAAAGAAATAAAAACGAGGAATGCGCTAACATTCCCCGAAAAATAGTGCCAAACTAATATTGGATTGGAGCCCAATATGGTTTGTATTTTTTAACGACAAAACCAAAATTATGCAAAAAAGTGTACTTCAGGGCCATAAAATTTGGTCAGGAACGCTTCTAAAAACGCTGCTTGTTATGAAGCTTGCCATTATTATCGTTCTAGCTACAACGCTACAGGTACAGGCCTTTCCCACCATGGGACAGTATGTGAACCTGAACTTGAAACAAACGGAAGTTAAAAAAGTGCTGAAACTGATCGAAAACGACGGTTATTATCGCTTTTTGTACAATTCTGATTTGAAAGGCTTGAAAAACAAAGTTGATTTTTCGGCCCGTGACCTATCTGTGATCGAATCACTGAACAGTTTGTTCGCCGGTACCAACCTTACTTACAAGGTACTCGACAACAACCTGATCGTGGTGCTGTCTGTAAATGCTGCAGACAACGACAAGATCAAAGTGACCGGTCGCGTAACCGGTGAAAATGGCGAAGCCCTTGCCGGTGCATCTGTACTGGAAAAGGGTACCAATGCCGGAACCTATGCCGACAATAACGGTAATTTCACCATCACTGTGGAAAGCAATGCTACCCTGGTGATCAGCAGCATCGGCTTCGAACCTCAGCAAGTGAAGGTGAGTGGTCGTTCTGTAGTAGATGTGAAACTGGTTCCCACCTACAAAAAATCTGATGAAGTGGTAGTGATCGGTTATGGTACTGCCAGCAAGAGGGACCTTACCGGTTCTATCGTTAAAGTATCTGGAAAGGATATTGCCGACAAACCCAATACCAACCCCATCGCTTCATTGCAGGGTAAGGTAGCTGGACTTTCAATAGTAAACAATGGTACTCCCGGTGGCTCACCCGATATTCGAATCAGGGGAACCGTTAGTATCGGACAGGTACACCCGCTTTATATAGTGGATGGTATCTTCCAGGATAATATCGATTATCTGAACTCAAATGATATTGAATCTATTGAAGTATTAAAAGATGCCTCTTCTCTGGCCATCTTTGGTGTGAAAGGTGCTACTGGTGTTATTGCCATTACTACCAAACGCGCAAAAGCCGGACAGTTGGTGATCAATTTCAATACTTCTTACGGGTTTAAGAAACTGGTGGATAAGATCAAAATGGCTAATTCTGATCAGTTCAATACATTATTTGCTCAGGAGAACTTGAACAATAGTATAAGCAACCCTCCTAATTATTCTGCCTTAACTGCCAATACTGATTGGGTTGATGCAGTTACTCGCGTAGGCAAATTCAATACCAATAACCTCAGCATTTCAAGTGCTACTGATAAGAACAGGTTTAGTCTTGGTTTGGGATATATTAGCGATGAAGGCATCATCATCCACGAAAAGCTGGAAAAAATGCTGCTGTCTTTCAGTGATGAATTGAAAGTAAGCAAGAACATTAAATTTGGTATTAACCTGAACGCCTCCAGACAGAATAATCCATATAATGCAGGAAGTGTGTTAGACAATGCCCGCAAAGTAATGCCGCAAATTTCAGCAAATGCTAAATCTTTCCGCGTGGCTAATCCATATGGTGGAGATTCTATCAATGCCAATATCTATTCTGGTCTTAATACCGCCATGCAAACTTCGGGTGTAGTTAATCCGGTGCTGGAAGTAGAAAATACCTGGAATAAGAATATCAATATCGAATACAGAACAGTGGCTAGTATTTATGCAGATATCAATTTTACAAAAAATCTGAACCTGCGCTCTACTTTCTATGCCGATATGAGCAATGTAAATGACAGGACCTATTCTCCGCTTTATTATGCTTACAATCCTATGACCAATGTACCATATCTCTATGGTTCAAAAACCCAGGTGCAGGAAAATGACAATTCGTACAAAAAATTCCAGCAGGATCATATCCTGACCTATAGGAAAAACTTTGGCGAACATGGTCTGACTGCTATGGCGGGTTTCACTACTTATTATTCCGGCTTCTTCAACAGGCAGGGAATATCTAAACCCTATACAACAGGTAATGCGCTTCCCATTCCGGATGATAAGCGTTTCTGGTATATAGGAAATGGTTTTCAAGAAGATGCAACTTCTTTGTCTAGTTCTTCACAGGCAGAATATTCTACAGTATCTGCTCTGGCAAGGATATTATATAATTATAAAGGAAAATACCTGTTAAATGCATCTCTCCGCGATGATGCTTCTTCTGCAATTCAAAACAGTAACCGCCACCAGAAATTCTGGGCCGTTGGTGGTGCTTGGGAACTGAGCAAAGAAAAATTCATGGAGAAAGTGAAATACATCAATTACCTGAAACTGAAAGGATCTATTGGAGTATTGGGAAATCAGGCAGCTCCTAACACAGGAGGCTCTTCTAATTACTATCCTTTCTATCCGAATTTGAACAGTGGTAGTTCTGCTGTTTTCGGAACTTATATTTATAATGCAGCACGTGATGCATATAAAGTAAGCCAGGATCTGAAATGGGAGACCGTACATTCAAGTGAAGTGGGTGTAGAACTTTACGGATTTAACAATCGCTTACATTTTGAAGCAAATTATTTCAATAGGGTTACCAAAGACCTGATGAATTATATTTCGTTACAACAATTGGGCCTCGACAATGAAGTAACCAATGGTGGTAGCTTCAAAAACTGGGGAGAAGAATTTTCAGCCAGCTGGAATCAGAATCTTAAAAAAGACCTGAGCATTTCAGTAAGTGGTAATATCACTTTCCTGAAAAACAAAGTGATCAGTTTGCAAAAAGATATTCCCGGTGGTTATATCAGTACAGCCTTCATGAATAATGGAAGTGCAGAAACAAGATCGATCGTTGGCCAGCCCATCGGATCTTTCTATGGCTATGTTGTAGAAGGTCTTTACCAAAGTTATGCCGATATCCTGGGATCTCCGGTTGCTTCAGCAATTGGCGCTTACCGCCCGGGTGATTTCAAATTTAAGGACATGAATGGAGATGGTAAGATCACTGCTGAAGACAGAACCGTGATCGGTAACCCAACGCCTAAATTCACTTATGGTACTAATGTTACTGTGAAATACAAAGATATCAGTGTGAGTGTGGATATGGGCGGTGTTTATGGTAACCAAGTATTCAGAACATGGGGTTCATTGGAATCTCCTTTCCAAAGGGTGAATTATCCTGCCTTTAAGATCAATAGCTGGACAGGTGCAGGCACATCTAACTGGGATCCACTTGTTAGCCAGGGAGACCGGTTCAACTACAATGGTTCTACCTATAATATGGAAGACGGAAGCTATTTCAGAATCAGGAACGTACAATTGGCCTATGATTTCCAATCACGCCTGATCGCAAAAGCAAAGATGAAATCGCTGAAGGTTTATTTTAATATTCAAAATGCCAAGACATGGAAAAATAACCTTGGATATACCCCAGAATACGGAGGAGGTGCTACTGCATTTGGTTTCGATTTTGGAGGTGGTGCCATTCCCATGATCACTACATTGGGCTTAAACGTAAACTTTTAAACTATTAAATGAATTGATATGAAAAAGAATAAATTAATTATCTGGAGTTTGATAGTGGCTCTCCCGATGGTCATCGGCAGCGTGGGCTGTAAGAAGTTTCTCGACAGGAAACCTCTAACAGCAACCTTGTCTGATATTAACCAGGGAACACTGGAAGCTCAGAGCTTTGGAATGTACAATGTACTGACTTCTTATGCCGGGTTTTCAACACTGCCATGGCTCGACTTCCACAGCATTCGTGATGACGATGCTCAAAAAGGAAGTAGCGTAACGGATGGTGCCGAGATCAATACTGAGTTTGAAACCTTTCAATACTCAAAAGATGACTGGGCTCCCAATACCTATTGGAACGATCGTTATTATATGATCAACCTGGCCAACAGGGAATTGTATTTTGCCGATTCATTGCATGCCACCGATGCCGCTTCACTTAAGAATGTAGGCGAGGCACGTTTCTTCAGGGCTTATTGCTATTTTGATCTGGTAAGAACCTATGGTGAAGTACCGTTGATCAATTATTATTACACAAGGTCTGCCGACGGTATCCGTCCTAAATCATCTGTTAGCACTATTTATGCGCAGATCGATTCTGATCTGAATATTGCTTCTCAATACCTTCCAGTTAAACTGGGAAGTTGGAGGTACTAATATTTATCCCGGACGTTTAACGAAGGGAGCGGCCAATACATTATGGGCACAGGCTTACATGTATAGGCAAAACTGGGCGCAAGCAGTTCAGAAATGTAATGCCGTTATCGGTTCTGGTCAATATTCGCTTGCTACTAATTTTACTGATATCTGGAAAGATGGATTGAATGGTGTAGGTAAAAATGGAGTGGAATCAATTTTTGAAGAACAAAGTTATGTTGGTCCTAACCAAACACCTTGGAAAGGAACCCAGTTTGGAACAAGCCAGAATGTTCGTCAGGGTGGTGCTACCAATGCATGGAACCTTGGATGGGGCTGGAATGTGCCTACACAAAAACTGGTTACCGCATGGGACAATAACGATCCACGTAAAGCCAGCACGGTTTTATTCTCAGGTCAATATGATGGAGGATCTGCCACCGGTGGGTATGGTGCAACCTTACCTATTTATGCACCCGGTTCTGCATTGGATCAACCTTTTTGGAATAAGAAAGTATACTCTGATCCGCAGATGCGTCAGTTCACCGGACAAATCTTTGGATCTGGTGGTGCCGACTGGATCAACCATCGAATCCTCCGCTATGCTGATGTGATCCTGATGCTTGCAGAAGCCAGCAATGAATTGGGCGATGGCGCTACTGCCGCAACCAATCTGGAAAAGATCAGGAACAGGGCGAGTGGTAATCTGGGAGCAGGAAGAAGTATTGTTCCTCCGATCGCTTATGTAAACCAAGCGCAAATGCGTACCGCTATTAAGAATGAAAGAAGATGGGAATTTGCTATGGAAGGCTACCGCTTCTTTGACCTGGTACGTTGGGGCGATGCTATCACTGAACTGGGCTCATTGGGTTATACCAACCGTTGTAGGTTTTATCCAATTCCTCAGCAGGCCATCAATATTTCTGGTGGTGTACTGGTACAAAATCCTGAATGGTAAAAAATATATTTCTTAACCTGTTCAATTGGGCAGGTTAAGATTTACATAAAAACAATCTTAAAAAAAATTAACATGAATACTTTTAATAAGATACTCAAAAACAGCGTTTTTATTTTGGTATTACTGGCAGCGGCTACTAGTTGTAAAAAACTTCCCCGCCCTGCCATGGGAGATTATCCCAAGGATGCCACTGTGCCGGGTGGTCCATTAAAGTTCTATGTAGCTTTTGATGGTACCAGTACAAATCCATTGATGAACGCAGTAGATAGCACCCGTGCTAATTTCCCTGCAAGCAATACCGGAACCAGCGTTGATGGCATTACCGGAAAAGGTTATAAAGGAAGTTCTACGGCTTTTGTAAAATATGCAGGTGCCAACGAATTTACTCAGGCGAATAGCTTTACTATTGCCTTCTGGATCAAAAAAACTCCACAACCATCAGGAAGCGGAACCAATTTTGCTTTCTCTTTGGATGCAAAAGATTACAGCTGGACCAATACCAAACTCTTCCTAGAGTTTGAAGATTGGAGCACACCAACTGTAGGTAATTGCAAATTTTATATCATGGACCAATGGGTTGAATATATCAATGCCAACGGTATGCCGAATGTATTGAATGGCAGCTGGCACCAACTGGCCTTCACGTATAGTGGAAGCAATTCTCAGTTGATCGCCTATATAGATGGTGTTGCCTTCAGAACAAACACTATTGGTGGTTTGGGTAATGTTAATTTTGGAAACTTTGATAGTTTCACGATTGGCGGTCCTAACCAATACACCCATGACCACAACACTTGGATGGGCATGTGGGATGGCCAGATCGATCAGTTCAGGTTATACGGAACGGTATTGACTGGTGCAGAGATCACATCTCTGTACAACAGTAAAAGATAATTTTAGCATATACCGCTTTATCTAAAAAGGGCTGACAAGTTTTGGTCAGCCCTTTTTAAATGGAGCCATTTCTGAAACAAAACTATAGATTGGGTAAATAGTTCACCGAATGCGCAACCTGGTTAAATATCGTTCTCTTACCATAACATTTACCAGTATTTTATTATGTACGCTTTTTTTTACCCGATGTATCAATAGCGGGACAGAAAAACAG
>CAIRHQ010000197.1 GCA_903878475.1 uncultured Bacteroidota bacterium
AAATTGAATTGCCTATTTGTGAAAGTATTTGTGGAGATAAATAATCCAAGAACAATATACCCAAGAATATATTTGTAATATACCGGCTTTGATTTTCTTAAATAGTATAATGCAATAAAAAATGTTATTGCAATTATTGTTGTTCCTAAAATAATTATAAGCGTACTTGTTTGCACTTTATTTCTTTCCACAATACTAATTTTTTCCTCAATAAATTGCAAGAGAAAAATCTCCTTTTATTCTGTTGTTTTTCTCTTGTTTCTTAAAATGCAGGCCTGCATCTTTGGTTGATCATTTAATCCGTACTCTATTTATGCAAGCTTTCAATTATGCCCTGCAAGGCAAACCTCCGCCAATTGTATATGCCACTCCTTAAGGCGATCATGTTTCCGATAGGAGCAGGTGGGCGAAAACCTGTAGCCGAGAAGCATTGATCTATACCCATAAAACTGAATTTAAATGAAAAAGTTATTGCTAATCCTTGTGCTGGTTATCCTGTTTCCAACGATCATATTGAATGCCCAGGCGCTTACAATATCATTCGATTCTTTGGATGCCGAATACACGAATAATGTATACCTCATTGATTGTTCCGAAATGGGTAACCTTAAAACAGGCATTTCTTCATTTTTAATTGATTCGGTTGTGATGCGCAATAAAACAGGATCGGTAAAATTGCCTTCAAATGCAGTGGCAGGGTTTTACCGTATTCAAAATCTACCAAGGGCCTTGCCTGCTTATGCATTTCTTAATAAGATCCCTTCAAGCATGTATCTATACCTTGATCAAAAATCACATCGGCAGCTGCGCCTCCATTTACATAGTAATAAAAACTATGATCCTGTTCTTATAGAAGGCATTGATGCCGATAATCAGGAACTCATACTTACACAGTTAAAGATCAACAAGGAATGCGCAATACTCATGAAAAAGATATCGGCTGTCAATCATTATGGGCGCGATCAATTGTATGCCGATAATGTCAGATTATTATGCAGACTGTTCATGCAGGCCCATTCCGATATTGTTAAGATATTTCTGGCGCAGCAGATCCACCAATCGGCTGAACTGATGGATATTAAAACATTTCATGAACTGGTACCAATCGATTACAGGAAAGGGTACAGACCGGAATTCATGAGTAATGTGTTGTACCAACAATTCAATAAGTATGTGCGGGAATAATTTAGAACAGGTTGCAAGCAATAGCTGCCTGCCATTCCTGATCAGGAAATGTTACCGGAGTAGAACGGGAATAAACAAATCAATTTAATCAATCAACATCCTAACCATGAAAACGATCCTTATGTTTTTTGTACAAATAGGTCTTAATATTTCTGTAGCCCAGGTGCCTCCCACAGCAAACAATATTGTTGAAGGGGGAAAGGTATTGGTAGAACTCGTGAAGGTTTTCAAAAAAAATAGCCTGGCTCAGGGAACAAGATCAACTGATAATGCCAGTTCGGATCTTTGTTTCAAAAATAACACTATCGATAATCTGTATATTGAATTTTCCAAGCGGGTGAACGACAGTACGATGAAAACCCTGCCATTTTCCATCAGTGTTACCGTAAATGCCCATGAATGTTTACTTGAACTAAGTCCTAGTTTATACCATTATAAGGTTTTTAAAAAAAATTATACCGGCCAGGTACTTTCCCTTGAAGGAGATATCCGGCTGGTACCCAACGAAAAAATGGAACGGGAGATCCGGTAGAATAGATAATTTTTGCACATAGATAAAGGGTTTATTCCCATTCTGTTAATGGGTAAAAATTGGCTACAGTGCTTATGTTTATCGTGAAAAAAACAATATAACTGCTTTATTTTTATATTATTAAATATGATATTGAATCGTACATCACACTTAGTTATTAGTAAAAACCCCATCTTTAACATAGGGTATTTACCCTCATTATTATCTTTGCGGATAATAGGAACTTGCGGTCTGCGTTATTATAGCGTACATTAAACCCGGATTACCCCCAAAAAGCTCAAAAAAATGTCAAATTCCGATATGAATGAACCCATTAAAGTGATCATTGCCGATGATCATGTATTGTACCGCGCTGGTGTAAAAACCGCATTGAGTGCAAAAACCGATGTAAAAGTGATTGCGGAGGCCGATAATGGCATGCATTTGCTGAATATGCTTAAGAATACCCCTTGCGATGTGATCTTGCTCGATATTCAGATGCCGATCATGGATGGGATCGCCGCCCTTCCCGAGATCAAAAAAATATGTCCGAATGCAAAAGTGATCATGTTGACCATGATGGACGACCATAGTATGATCACCAAACTGATGGAACTGGGAGCCAATAGCTACCTAACCAAGACCAGCGATAGCGAAGTGATCTATGAAGCTATTAAGACATGTTATGAACAGGAATATTTTTTCAATTCCCTGACCAATAAGGCCTTGCTCTCTAACCTGAAGCAACGTAATGCCATCACGCCCCAAAAGCTGATGCAACAGGAAGCCAACCTGAATGAAAAGGAAATGATGATCTTAAAACTAATGTGCGAAGAAAAAAGCACTAAGGAAATTGCCGACCTGGTTGATCTTAGCCCTCGGACAGTGGAAGCCATCCGGGATAAACTGAAAGTGAAGACCGGTGCTAAAAGTACTGCAGGACTGATCATGTACGCAGTGAAAAATAAGATCTTAAATGTAGAACTGTAACCCCCAATAAATTACCTCAGCTAAAACTATCTGAAAAGCGATCCCGCCACATGGCGGGATTTTTTGTTTCCGCAAAAGCTATATTTGCAGCGTATGTATTTTTATTTCGATGGTAAATATTATCCTGAGGGAACTGCGATACTGGGAGCCAATAACCGGGGTTTGCGGTATGGCGATGGTTTATTTGAAACCTGTTGCATCAGAAAGGGCAAAATTCAATGGGCCGATGAACATTTTTCACGGCTTTGGAAGGGCATGCAGGTAATGCATTTCGATATTCCAAAACTGCTAACCCCCGATGCACTGGAAGCAGCCGTTATGGCCCTGGTGGCAAAGAATAAACAGGTTGGCGATATTCGTGTACGCATAACTGTTTTACGCGGTGATGGAGGTTTGTTTGATCTCGTTGATCAACTGCCCCATTGTTTGATCCAATCCTGGGCCTTGCCCGAAAACCATGGAGAATGGAACAGTAATGGACTGGTATTGGGTATCTATTCCGATGCCGTTAAATCATGCGATATACTCAGCAACCTGAAGCATAATAATTACCTGCCCTATGTGATGGCCGCGCTGGAAGCAAAAAAACAAAAATGGAATGATGCCATCCTGCTCAATTCTTTTGGGCGGGTATGCGATTCAGCCATTGCCAATATATTTCTGATCAAAGACAAAGAGATCATCACGCCTGCCTTAACTGAAGGCCCCGTTGCGGGCATCATGCGTAAACAATTGTTACAAGCATTGCCAGCCCTGCACTATAACATATCTGAACGCCCGGTTAGTCTGGAAGAGCTGGAAAATGCCGATGAGGTTTTTATTACCAATGCAATGCATCCTATTCGATGGATTCAGCGTATTGGTGAAAAAGAATATCAATCAATGGTTACCCGTGAGATTTATGCTGCTTTTTACCCAACCATTTGCTGATTGGATTGTTGTGATTAAGCCCTCGTGCAACAATACTGCCATATGCAAAAAGTTAATATATTTTGGTTTCGCCGTGATCTGCGATTAGAGGACAATGCAGGTCTTTTTAAAGCATTGCAGTCGGACCACCCCGTTGTACCCATATTTATTTTTGATTCAGCGATACTAAGTAAACTCGAATATCCAACCGACAGGAGGGTATCTTTTATTCATGCTGCACTAAAGCAACTGCAAGTTCAGCTGGTAGCTGTTGGGTCTACGCTGGATATATATACAGGAACAGTAGACCATGCATTTGAGCAGCTGCAAAAAAAATATCATCTCCAAACTGTTTATTTCAACCATGATTACGAACCAACGGCAATCCAGCGTGATGACCGGGTAAAAGCATTCCTGCTACAAAAGGGGATAGGGATGATCACCTGCAAGGATCAGGTGATCTTTGAAAAGGATGAAGTGGTTAAAGATAACGGTAAGCCATACACGGTTTTTACTCCGTTTAGTAAAAGATGGAAAGTCAGCTTACAACAAGAACCGATCATACAATATGATTCGGCCTCACGGGCAGATCATTTTTTTAAGCAAGCAGCTATCCCTGTACCTGAACTTTCATCCTTCGGATTTACCCCCGTGGATATTCCATCGGTTATCCCCGAAATTGATGAAGCCCTTATCCGTAATTATTCGGAACAACGTGATTTTCCTGCCTTATCTGCTACCAGTAAACTAGGTGTTCATCTCCGGTTTGGTACCATCAGTATTCGTGCCCTGGTAAATGCAGCCCTGCAATTCAATGATATCTTTTTAAATGAATTGATCTGGCGCGAATTTTATCAAATGATCCTCTGGCATTTTCCGCAAGTAGCCGCAGGCAAAGCTTTCAAGTCCGAATATGATAAGATCCTATGGCGACATGATGAAGGTGAATTTGAACGTTGGTGTCAGGGAAGAACCGGGTATCCGATCGTTGATGCAGGTATGCGCGAACTGAATGCTACCGGCTTCATGCATAATCGTGTACGCATGATCGTAGCTTCTTTTTTGAGTAAGCACCTGTTGCTCGACTGGCGTTTGGGTGAAGCATATTTCGCCGAAAAATTACTTGATTTTGATCTGGCCTCCAATAACGGCGGATGGCAATGGGCAGCAGGTTGTGGTTGTGATGCGGCTCCTTATTTCAGAATTTTTAATCCCTATCTGCAAACCCAGCGCTTTGATCCAGAACATTTGTACATAAAAAAATGGGTGCCCGAATACCTTGATCCCGATTACCCCAAACCGATAGTAATACATGAAGAAGCGAGGAAAAGATGTTTGGATTGGTATGGGAGGGGGCTTGGTAAAAGTTGATAGTTCATAGTTCATGGTTTATAGTTGGCAGTTTGCAGTTGGCAAAGATTTTGTTTAAAATAAAAAACTCATGATTTAACGAAATCACCAAACTCCTCAACTCCTCAACTCCTCAACTCCTCAACCAACCTTAAACGACTTAAACCCTTAAACGTTTTAAACGTTTTCTATTCGTTCCTTACTCCGCAAAAAGATTCCTCACAGGAGTACTGATTTGATAGGTTTGTCGGTAAATAGAAACCAATTCCCCAATAGCTGCAATACCCGCTTCGCCTAAGTTCAGCGAATAATCATTTACATAGAGGTCAATATGTTTGCGTATCACATCTTCACTCATTTCTTGCGCATGCATACGGATATAATCATTGAGTTGAGGATAATTTGAAAAGGCAAATCGGATACTTTCTCTGATCTCGTTTTCTACTGCGGTGATCATGGCTATAGGAAATTTTCTTTTCATCACAATGCCGCCAAGTGGGATGGCTGTATTCATTTTCTTTTCCCAAAAATCACCAAGGTCAACAATCTTTTTTAAACCTTTGGCTTCATAAGTAAATCTGTTTTCATGGATGATGACGCCCAGCCCTTTTCCGGCCAATACAAAATCTTCAATGGCATCATACCGCATGAACAATTTATTTTTTGCATCCGGGTAGGCGAGTGAAAAAAGTAAATGTGCGGTGGTATTTTCACCGGGTATGGCAATAGTGGATGTTTCAACTGACTGCGTTTCCTGTTCGGGAAGGCAGATCAACAGTGGCCCAACACCCGTACCCAGTGCGCTTCCGCTTTTAAGCAAGCAATACTCATCCAGCACCCGGGGCAATACCCCATAACTGAGTTTAGTGATATCGAGTTTACCCTCCAGCGCCCATTGATTCAAGGTTTGTACATCTTCCAACACAACATCGAATTGCCAATCACCCACAGTGATCTTTTTATTCACCAGGGCATCGAAGATAAAAGTATCATTGGGGCAAGGAGAAAAACCAAGGGTTAGGGTTTGCATTGCTGTATTATGAATTTGAACTTCTGATGAATTGAATGGTTTTTATGAGTTCGGCGCCGAGATTTTCCAATGCTTCTTTCATCTTCCATTTTGTACGGTCTCTTTCACCCACCCAATTGGATACTGATTTGATCTGCAGAAAAGGTATTTTTTCCTGCAAGCAAACATAATGCAATGCGGCACCTTCCATCGATTCTATCTGTGCCGCGTACTTGCTGATCCATTGTTGTTTTTGCAGTTCGTTATCAGATACTTTATTGATGGTTGCAGCTTTAACTTTTTCCATTGGCAGTTTTTCCAACATCGGGTGCTGATTGATCAGCCATCCTTCGGAAAATGGGAATTCGTTGGCAGGGGCAAAACCTGCTTCAAAAACAGTTTGAAAAATACCTGATGATTCCATGCCCAGGTCGGCAAAACAATCCTGTTTCACCAATACCACCGTTCCGGGTTTTATCGATGATTGAAAGGATCCAGCAATTCCAACCTGGATCACCAGGTCGTAGTCGATGATCTGCAATCTTTTGTGTAATTGATAAACGGTAACCGGGCAACCTACCCCGGTTATAAGCATATCAATATCTGGATCATCCGAAAACAGATCGGGTAATTCAAGCGATGTGGCAGCGATCAGAAGAATATGCATGCAGCAAAATTCGTGAATACCATTCATATTTTAGTATTTAGCGCCTACCTTTGCCGAAATTTTCAGTTTCACCATGGTTTATATTACCCGGATAGAACATTTCAATGCGGCCCATAAATTGTACAACCCGGGTTGGACAAGGGAAAAGAATGAGGAAGTGTTTGGCAAATGCGCCAATGAGCATTGGCATGGGCATAATTTCGATCTCTATGTTACCATCAAGGGAGAGCCGGATGCAGAAACTGGATTTGTGTATGACGTAAAGAAACTGAGTATATTGATCAGGGAGCAAGTAATTGATAAGCTGGATCATAAGAACCTGAACCTGGATGTGCCCTTTATGAAGGATAAGCTATGCTCCATTGAAAACCTGGTGATCGGCATCTGGAATGAGTTGGAGCCCGCCTTGCCTGCAGGCATACAGTTGCATTCCCTGAAGTTGTACGAAACCCCAAGGATATTTGTAGAATACTTTGGGTGAAAAGGATGATTCATTTCAACAATCACTAACTTTACTTATGTCATTCTCCGAGGCTGGAGCATTTGGTCAGCAGACTTCTGACCTAACCCGGCCAATAGGTTGTTTTTTGTAGAACAATATTTTCATTTTAATGTTATAGTATATCAACATGAACAATAAAGTAGCGGTTTACCGAAAAGAGCATTTCAATGCTGCCCATCGTTTGCACAATGCAGCATGGGATGCCAGCACCAATGATAGGATATTTGGGAAATGCAATAACCCCAATTATCATGGGCACAATTATGAATTGGTGGTAAAACTTACCGGTATACCCGATGCGGAAACCGGATTCGTATACGACCTTAAATTATTGAGTGAGCTGATACAGGAACTGATCATTGAAAGGTTTGATCACAAGAACCTGAATGAAGATACCGTAGAGTTCAAGAACCTGAATCCTACAGCAGAAAATATTGCGATCGTGATCTATCGGTTATTAAGACCAAGGATCAATGATCAGCTTGACCTGCAAGTGCGCTTATACGAAACCGAAAGAAATTTTGTTGATTATCCGGTAAATTAATATTCATTCATATTCAGAAACAATAAAGCGATGGCATATAAAAAATCAGAACATTTTGATGAGCAGGTAACACAAGGGCTTATTGAAAATTATCACAGTACCATAAAATTACTAGGCGAAGACCCAGAGCGGGAAGGCTTGCAAAAAACACCAGAGCGTGTAGCCAAGTCATTGCAGTTCTTGATGCAGGGATATCAAATGGATGCCAACGCAGTGCTTAATTCGGCTAAGTTTAAAGAAGATGTGAGTGAAATGGTGATCGTGAAAGACATTGAACTGTTTAGCATGTGCGAGCATCATATGCTTCCATTTTATGGCAAGGCCCATGTGGCCTATATCCCCAATGGATACATTACCGGCTTGAGTAAGATTGCCAGGGTAGTGGATATATACAGCAGGCGCCTGCAGGTGCAGGAACGATTAACCACACAGATTCTGGAATCGATCAAGGAAACATTGAATCCGCTGGGTGTTGCCGTGGTAATTGAAGCCTCTCATTTATGTATGATGATGCGGGGGGTACAAAAACAAAATTCTGTGACCACCACTTCAGCCTTCTGGGGTGAGTTTGAAAAGAATGAGACCCGTTCCGAATTTACGAAGCTGATCAGTTCACGGTTACATTAAAATATACTCTTCGAAAAGATAATCCCTCGAGTTGAGGGATTTTTTTGTTTTATTTGTGTTCTAAAGTTCAACACATGGCACAAGCATATATTTTTCCAGGACAAGGAGCTCAATTTCCGGGTATGGCGAAGGGTTTATATGAATCAAGCGCACTGGCAAAAGAATATTTTGAAGAAGCCAATCAGATCCTGGGTTTTCGTATCTCGGATATCATGTTCGGAGGAACGGAGGAAGACCTGAAGCAGACCAATGTTACCCAGCCTGCAGTTTTTCTGCATTCCGTGCTGGCTTTTAAAACGGCACAAGGACCAACACCGGAGATGGTTGCCGGTCATTCACTGGGCGAGTTCTCGGCCCTGGTAGCCAATCAAACCTTGAATTTCGTTGATGCGTTAATGTTAGTATCTATTCGTGCTCAGGCCATGCAGCGTGCCTGTGAACTGGCCCCTTCTACTATGGCCGCCGTACTGGCATTGGCCGATGACAAAGTAGAAGATATCTGCGCAGCCGTTTATGAAGAAACGGGTGAGGTGGTGGTGCCGGCGAATTATAATTGTCCGGGCCAGCTGGTCATCAGCGGCACCCTTAAAGCAGTTGAGATCGCTTGTGAACGCATGAAAGCCGCGGGTGCCAAACGCGCACTGATATTGCCTGTGGGCGGAGCTTTTCATTCTCCGTTGATGTTACCCGCCAGAGAAGAACTGGCTGCGGCCATTGAATCCACTCATTTTAATGTTCCCGATTGTCCGGTTTATCAGAATGTGGTGGCCAGGGCAGTTACCGATCCTATAGAGATTAAAAAGAACCTGATCGAACAATTGACCGGCGCTGTACGCTGGACACAATTGGTAGAAGCCATGATCGCTGATGGTGCTACTCATTTTACAGAAGCGGGTCCGGGTAAAGTGTTACAAGGACTGGTGCTCAAGATCAATAAGGAGATGGTGGTGGGAGGGGTGAGTTAAATCTAGTTGGCAGTGGGTCCCGTTAGCAAACGGGAGCAGTTTGCAGTTTGTTAGGATAGGTAATCTCAAAACTGACCGGAATCCCTAAACTCCTCAACCAACTTTAAACGACTTAAACCCTTAAACGTTTTAAACGTTAATCCCCCTAAGCAGAAAGAAATACGCACAAAAAAACGCAGAAACCCAGTTTGTTAACCCTGCGTTTCTGCGTTATTATAAAGATCACATTATACGTTCAAAGTAGCCAGCACATCATTCATTACCCTTACGGCATCTGCACTTTTGCTGAAGGCGGCTTGTTCTTCGTCATTTAATTTATAGTCAACAATTTTTTCCCAGCCATTTTTTCCAATGATAACGGGAACGCCTATGCAAATATCCTTTTGTCCATATTCACCTTCCAGGTAAACACAACAAGGGAATAATTTTTTCTCATCTCTTACAATGGATTCAACCAATGCAGCACCTGCAGCTCCTGGAGCATACCAGGCAGAAGTGCCGAGTAAACCGGTAAGGGTAGCGCCGCCTACCATGGTATCAGCAACTACTTTCTTCAGGGCATCTGCGCTTAAGAAGTCTGCCACTGGTGTTCCCTGGTAAGTAGCCAGTCGGGCTAATGGGATCATCGTCGTATCTCCATGTCCGCCTACTACTACAGCCTGCAGGTCGGTAGCGGTGCAGCCAATGGCGGTTGACAAATAATATTTAAATCGGCTGCTATCCAAAATGCCACCCATACCAATGATCCTGTTCTTTGGAATGCCGCTTGATTTCAATGCTAGGTAAGTCATGGTGTCCATCGGGTTACTGATGATCACAATGATGGCATTGGGAGAATGTTGCAGGATATTCTGGGTAACTGTTTTTACGATACCGGCATTGATGCCGATCAGTTCTTCTCTTGTCATGCCCGGTTTACGAGGAATACCCGAAGTGATCACGGCTACATCCGTACCGGCTGTTTTGGAATAGTCATTGGTACTGCCAATGATCTTTGTATCAAAACCAAGGAGGGTTGCGGTCTGCATCATATCCATGGCCTTGCCTTCCGCTACACCTTCTTTGATGTCGAGTAAAACCAGTTCGGTACACAGTTCTTTCCGGGCTATATTATCGGCACAGGTAGCACCAACTGCGCCAGCGCCTACAACAGTTATTTTCATGTAATAAGAATTTTGGGTAAAAAAAATGATTTGCGGGGCAAAGGTAATTCATTACCGAATTAGTGGATAGGAGGAAATACAAATTTTGATATGATTTTGCTCATTAAAATTGGTACGAAGCAGGCCTTATTTGTTAAGGGCATCCAGCAGGAACTGTTTTTCAGCATTTCCTCTTTTCATAATGGTAAAGGTTCTTTGTTTATTGTAAAAAGCCAGCACGGGAACGGTATTGGGCTGAAAGAAGCCACCGAAAAAATATTTAAAATCCTTGCCCAAGTGGATATACCCGTATTTTTCAAGGTGATTCTTTTTATAAAATGCCCGGTTCTTGTATAATGGCTCTTCTCCGGAGATCATGATCAGGATTGCTTTTTGAGCAATTTCGGGCATAGAAAGGATCAATTCAAGTTGTTGCTGACAATGGTCGCATTCGGGGTGAAACAACATGAAAATGGTTTGCTTGCTGCTATCCAATACGTTTTCAGTGAATACCGTAGAATCTACCGACAACAGCTTAAAAGCCGGTAGCAGTTTTGATTTCAGATAAGGCGGAGTAGTGTCATACTGCGAAAAAGCCACAAAATTAATGCTGAGCAGGAGGATTATAATTCCAAATTTTTTCATGTAAGATATATAAGGTTAAAATGCTTCTGCAATGCGTTCTACTGGAACAGATTCATCAAATGACCTGATGAAATGCCCTTTTTTATCGTACAAAAATAAGGCTGGAAATGCCCTTATTTGATAAAAGGTTCCAAAAAAATAACCGGGGTCTCTGCCCATGGTGATATTCGGGTACGATGCGATCTGGTACTGGTCATAGAATTTTTTAATAAATGGAAATTCCAGCGGTGAGCACATCACAAATTGAACTTTTTTGAATAAGCTGATATGGGCTGTTATTTCCTTGATCTCGTGCTGGCAGTGGTCGCAATCCGGACTAAAGATCATGATGATCGTCGCTTTCTTTTTGCTCAGGTTATCGCGGGTAAAGGAACTGCTATCGGAAATATTGGTAATTTTAAATGGGGGGATCACCGGAAATCGGAGATAGATCGGGGTGCTGTCGGATTGGGCCAGCGCAATTTGCCCCCAAAAACCAGTAAGCAACAAAATGACTAACTTTTTCAAGGCGATAATTTTATTAAAGCTAATTTTTTTGTTTCAAAACAGGATGTTAAGGCATTTCCCTGTTTTTTAATAACGATTTCGGATTTACCATTACTATCTGTACTTTTGCAGCCATTTAAAAACAGTAAACATGGCAACTACAGCAGATATGCGTTCGGGGCTCATCATTAAAGTGGATGGCAGTCTTTATACGGTAATCGAATTCGGACAAAATAAAACAGCCCGCGCAGCCGCAAAGGTTTGGGCTAAATTAAAGGGTGTGGATAATAACCGTACCATTGAAGTAACCTGGAACAGTGGCGAAACCATTTTTCCGGTTCGGGTGGAAAAGAAGGCCTACCAGTATTTATATAAGGATGACACCGGTTATAGCTTTATGGATACCGAAACATTTGAACAGATAACCGTGGCAGAATCGATGGTGGATGCACCAAAATTTCTGAAAGATGGTCAGGAAGTTACCGTGTTGATCAATGGTGAAACCGATATGCCAATGGGGGTTGAATTACCCGATAAGATCGTGTTACTGGTTACTTATAGCGAACCGGGAATGAAGGGCGATACCGCCACCCGTACCTTAAAGCCGGCTACTGTTGAAACAGGGGCCACTGTAAATGTGCCATTATTTGTGAATGAAGGCGAACTGATCCGGGTGAATTCCAAAACCGGGGAATACGTAGAAAGGGTTAAATAAATAGGGTTTTACATAAATTATTAGATTGGGTAGCATGTAAATGTTACCCATTTTTTATTTTGTGAAATTTGCCCATTTTTGCCCATTTTTCGCCCATTTTTAGGTCATTTTCCCTTAAAATGACCCATTTTCCCTTATTTTTTATTTTTTTTACTTGCTTATTTGAACAATCATTTACTATCTTAGCCCTCCGTTTCGCAATTAAATTTAACCATTTAATCATTCTACATGGACATCAAGCAAATTCAGGAATTGGTAAAGTTGATCAACAAAACCAATATTGGAGAAATCACAATTGAAGAGGAAGGCGTAAAAATCACCGTTAAACAAAAGAAGGATCCCGTACAGCATATTGTTGCCGGTGCTGCTGCCCCTGTTTATCAGCAAGCCCCCGTTCAACAGGCACCAGCTGCCAGCACTTCAGGTGCAGCTACTAAACCAGCCGCTGAAGCCAAGGTCGATAACCTGATCACCATTAAAAGTCCGATGATCGGTACCTTTTACCGCCAGGCCGGTCCGGGTAAACCCATCTTCATAAATGTAGGAGATGAAGTAACTCCGGGTAAAGTAGTATGTATCATTGAAGCCATGAAATTGTTCAATGAAATAGAAAGTGAGATCAAGGGTAAGATCGTGAAAGTATTGGTAGAAGATGCCAGTCCTGTAGAATATGATCAACCCCTGTTTTTAGTTGATCCAAGCTAATTCACCAATTTGTTCCATCCAGACTAATTTATTTATGTTCAAAAAAATATTGATTGCTAATCGAGGCGAGATTGCCCTGCGTGTAATTCGTACCTGTCGTGAGATGGGTATTAAAACCGTAGCTGTTTATTCTACAGCAGATAAAGATAGTTTACATGTTAAGTTTGCCGATGAGGCAGTTTGTATTGGCAAGCCTGCCAGTATCGACAGCTATTTGAATGTAGCCCATATCATGGCCGCTGCCGAAATCACCAATGCCGATGCGATCCATCCAGGATATGGTTTTTTGGCAGAGAACAGCAAGTTTGCCAAGATCTGCGGCGAGCATGGCATTAAATTTATTGGCCCTACTCCCGAGATGATCAATTCAATGGGCGATAAAGTAACGGCCAAAGAAACCATGATCAAAGCAGGGGTGCCGGTTGTTCCGGGTGTGGATGGACTACTAGAAAATGTTGCCCATGCAAAGAAAGCCGCAAAAGAAGTTGGCTATCCGATCATATTGAAAGCTACAGCCGGTGGCGGTGGTAAAGGAATGCGTGTGGTTTGGGAAGAAAGCGAAATGGAAAGGAATTTCGATAATGCTAAAACTGAAGCCGCTGCGTCTTTTAAAAATGATGGTATCTACATGGAGAAATTTGTGGAAGAGCCTCGTCATATTGAAATACAAATAGCAGGCGACCAGTACGGAAATATTTGTCATTTAAGTGAAAGGGATTGTTCTATTCAACGCCGCCATCAAAAGCTGTTGGAAGAATCACCCTCTCCATTCATGACCACCGAATTGCGTAAAGCAATGGGCGATGCCGCCATTAAAGCTGCCGGAGCCATCAATTATGAAAGTGTAGGTACGATAGAATTTCTGGTTGATAAGCACCGCAATTTCTATTTCATGGAAATGAATACCCGTATCCAAGTAGAACATTGTGTTACAGAAGAAGTAATTAATTACGACCTGATCAAAGAACAAATAAAAATCGCTGCCGGAGAGAAGATCACCGGTAAAGCCTATTTCCCTCAGATGCATGCCATCGAATGCAGGATCAATGCTGAAGATCCATACAATGATTTCAGACCCTCTCCCGGAAAGATCACCGTGCTTCATCAGCCCGGTGGACATGGAGTAAGGATCGATAGCCATGTGTATGCAGGTTATGTTATTCCTCCTTATTATGATAGTATGATCGCTAAACTCATTGCCGTAGCACAAACCCGGGAGGAAGCCATCAACACCATGAGCAGGGCACTTAGCGAATACGTGATCGAAGGCGTTAAGACCACCATTCCATTCCATCAGCAACTGATGCGGAATGAGAGTTTCAGGAAGGGAGACTTCACCACCAAATTCATGGATAGTTTTAAAATGCAGTAATCTTTTACTGAATTTTATATTGTGTAACGCCTGAACTTAAGTCAGCGAATAGACTTGTTATTGAGTTAACAGGGGGTACGGCTGTTCTATTTTTCCTATCTTTATTCATACCATTAATAACAGCTATGCATAAAATATGGATCACGTTTATCTTGCTATTTATCTGCCTTAGCGGATTTTCACAAACGCCTCAATACACCGAAAAAGAATATGCCCGATCTCCTCACTGGATCCAGATGATGGATATTGAAGGCGTGAATTTCAATGAAACCCTGAAGGCCTATGCCGTATACTGGCAGCACCATACAATGCCTGAAGAAGAGGGCGACCGCTATACAGGCAAAACCGATCAGTCGGTAAAGAAGATCTCCAAAAAAGAATTAAAAGAAAGATGGGCAGGTGCCGATATGCGTTTTCAGATCAAGAAATTCATGCACTGGAAGATCATGAATGAAACCTTCGTTAAAGAAAATGGCTGTATCATGACGGCCGAGGAAAGAATTAAATTTCACCAACAGCATCAATGAGCGCCATGAAATTAACCAGCAAACTACTCGCAATTTTTTTATTGATCAGTTCTGTAGGGGCTGCACAAAACTGGGTACAAACCGGACCAGTAAATTTTCCAGTGAATGTTAGCGGACAGATCAATGGTATTGGTCGGGTCACCCAGATCAAATTCCATCCTTCTCTTCCCAATAAATTATATGTTACCAGTGCCAGTGGTGGTGCCTACAGCAGCAATGATAACGGTAACTCATGGACGCTGTTAAATACTGATAAATTTCCGGCTACAGCCTGTGCGGCCATTTGTATTGACCATAGCAATGATCAAATATTATACCTCGCCACCGGTGACCCCAATTATTATGGCGGTGGTTTTGGTATTTATAAAACCGTGGATGGTGGCGCCAACTGGTTGCCCGCCAATACGGGTATCGGAACCCGAATGGCCCTGGAAATGTTGATGGATCCTGCCGATCATCAGGTACTGGTAGCCGTTACTAATGATGGCATCTGGCGAACCAGCAATGGAGGCGCTAGCTGGACCAATGTAAAATCGGGTGGTGCCTTTGAGGATCTG
>CAIRHQ010000198.1 GCA_903878475.1 uncultured Bacteroidota bacterium
CCATTCCGAAGGGGCATAATATGTGGCTACTGATTCATTGGTAAACTTGAATATTTTATTAGTGGAGCGAACATACAGGTCTTTATGAAAGAAGATGATATCCCAAACATCGCCAAAGGATTTATCCTTGTCGGGGATCAAATTGGTAAGGGAGTGATAGGCTAACCGTCCATTGATGCCTGGGGTAAAATAACCGAGCTCATCCTGGCCGCCTACATAGATCTTATTATCGGAGCCGATCTCAACAGATCTTACAATTGTTTTATTGGGAAGGGGAAACAGGTTCCAGTACTTACCATCAAAACTTAATAAGCCCTCGTTATTGGCTATATAAATGATCCCGTTCTTATCCTGTTTGATATCCCAATTTTGTAATCCCGCACTATATGATTGCTTGGAATAATTGATCACATCGGGTAGGCCGATGGTATTTTGGCAAAACACCGAAACTGGTAAACAAATCAGTATGATTAGTTGTTTCATTTTGCAAGCAATTAGGATTGTGAAGATATAAAAAAATAGATGATGTAGTATTGATGTATCCTATTTAGCTTAAAAATCACCTATTTGTGTATTGTGATGTAGTAATGAGGGGGCTATTTATTTGTCCGATGTAGTGGGTGGTTTTACTTTTACATTCTCTAATTATTGCTATTTCTTAATAAACAAATCGATTGCTATGATGAAATTCAGACATTTACTCCTATGTGTTGCTATTTTTCTGGGGGGAATAGCTCAGCCATTGATGGCTCAGAATATTTCCGTTTCAGGAAAAATTAAAAGCAAACAAACTAGCGAGCCGCTCGTTGGGGCAACCATTTCAGTTGCCAAATCAACCGCTTCTACTATTACAGATGCTACCGGAAAGTTCAGCATTTCAGTTCCAAAAGGAGCTATCCTGCTGATCACATATACTGGTATGGAGCCCTCCAGGTTTACGGTTAACAGTAACCGGGAAATTGAGATCCTGATGCAGGAATCCACTAGAAGCATGACTGAAGTAGTAGTTGTGGGCTATGGTGTTCAAAAGGTAACGAAGGTTTCGGGTGCCATTTCTACTGTAAAAAGTGCAGAGATCCAGAAGTTAAATCCTGTTCGAGTGGAAGAAGCGCTTCAGGGATCTGTTTCAGGTGTCAATGTGATACAGAGTGGTTCGCCGGGTAGCAAACCCACCGTGCTGATCAGGGGTATTCCTGATTTAGGTGGTGGTGATCCTACTGTTATTGTTGACGGCGTTCAGCAAACCATGAACGACCTGAATTCGATCAATCCGATGGATATTGATAATATCAGTGTATTAAAAGACGCAGCCTCCACTGCCATTTATGGCGTAAAGGGTGGAAATGGGGTGATCGTGATCACCACAAAAACTGGCCGTAAGAACCAAAAAATAGATATTGGCCTCAATGCTACTTATAGTCTTGAACAGGTAGCCAATACCATTAGAGTATTGAACGCTTCTGAATATGGAGCGATGTTGAATGAAGGATCCATGGTATCGGGCGGAAATATCATTTTCCCCGACCTGTCTGTTTTGGGTGTTGGTACCGACTGGCAAAAACAGATCTTCAAAACTGCTCCAATTCAAACGTATAATATCTCTGCAAGGGGCGGTGGTGAAAAATCATCTTTCTTCCTGGGAGGTGGTTATCTGAGTCAGGGTGGTATTGTAGGAGGAATTGACAAATCGAAATTCGACAGAATGAATTTCACGGGTAATTTTTCATTTGATCTTACTTCTAAGTTGAAATTCATTTTAAATGCAACTTATTTGACCCTGAGTTCAAAAGGTGTGCAGGAAAATGCATTCAATAGTATTATTGGAAGTGCATTGAATTATGATCCAACCGTTCCGGTATATAATAGTGTAGCCAATACGATCGGGCAGTATGGTTTCAGTAACCTGGTCACCCGCGAAATTTACAATCCGCTTACTAAGTTGGAAAATACTTACAATACCAACAAAGGCGGAAAGCTATATGGCAAATTTGAATTACAGTATGATGTACTGAAGAACCTGAAACTTACTTCCAGGTTTGGGTATACCAAATACGATGGTAATGCCAAGAGTTTTGATCCATTGGTATTTTATGGTTTGAACAATACCGGCAATACATTAAATGGCGATGGTACAACGATCGCGGGTATGCACAACAGTGTATCGCATGAAAAAGCAACCTATGCCAGCTTTAATTTTGAAGTATTTGGTAATTATAATTTCAAAATAAATAGCAATCATAATTTTGAAGCTACACTAGGATTGGCGTTGTCTAAAGAATCAGGCAATACAGCTGGTGCCAGTCGCCAGGATGTTCCCTTTAACAGTTGGGATTTTGCCGATTTCACTGCAGCAACGGGTAGTACAGCCAATAATAATTCAAATGGATTAAAAGGTTATTACTACCAGTATTTCTCTAAACACGCTTCTGGTTTTGGAAGGATCAACTATGATTACCAGGAAAAATACCTGGCCTCCTTCACAGCCCGCAGGGATGGTTCTTATGCATTTGGTATCGACAATAAATTTGCCAATTTCTATTCAGGATCCCTGGGTTGGGTAGCCACCAAAGAATCTTTCTTCCATTCTAATTTCATCAATTTCCTGAAAATAAGGGGAAGTTTTGGTGCCGTGGGTAATGACAATAATATAGATCCTAAGAAAGTGTTGGTAACCATTCAAACAGATTATCTCGCTTCATTGTATGGATCGGGCAATAGCATTGGTTATACATTCGGTAATGTATTTTATCCTGGTGCTACCATCGGCTCAGCTTCCAATACAGCGCTGCAATGGGAAAAACAAAATCAGGCCAATATCGGTTTTGATATGAATTTTTATAAAAATAAATTCAATATCTCAGCTGATTATTTCCAGAAAAAAACAACTGGATTATTATTTACTCCATCGGCATCTGCTTATTTAGGTACCATTCCAACACCGATAGCCAATATCGGAAGTACCAAGACCAGTGGTATCGATATTACCTTGGGGTATAAGGAGCGACTGATCCAGGACCTGCAGTTAAACACTACCGTTACCTTCACTACTTCTAAAAATACAGTGACCAAAGTATCTGACGATGGACATTGGGAAGTGGGCGGAAACTATTTCAATGGCCAGTCTCAAACAGTTACCATCTTCGCACCAGGCTATGCACCGGCTACTTATTTTGGGTATAAAACAAATGGTCTGTTCCAGACTACTGCTGAAATTGCTGCCAGTCCTACACAAACAGGCGCACAACCCGGCGATATCAAATTCGTTGACATCAATAGTGATGGTGTAATTGACGCCAAGGACAGAACCGTGATCGGTAATCCATTCCCCAAATTTACCATGGGTTGGAATCTGGGACTTACGTATAAGAATTTTGATCTCTCTGCCTTCACTTATGCCTCAATTGGTAATGATGTGTACAGGGCCACAGAAAGGAACGACAATTTTACCAATAAGTTTGGAGCGATCCTGAATAGGTGGACTGGTCCGAATACCACCAACGATGCAAGGAACCCAAGATATTCTTTTACTGATGCTAATAACAACAGCAGGGTATCCGACAGGTATGTAGAAGATGGTTCTTTTGTGAAGATCAAAAATATCTTGCTGGGTTATACCATCCCATCAAAGGTTATTAAAAATGTATTCAGAAGCGTTCGTGTGTATGCACAGGTTAAGAATGCTTTCACCTTTACCAAATATTCTGGTTACGATCCTGAAATTCCAGGGTACGGACTGTTAGATACAGGTATTGACCGTGGAGCTTATCCTCAGTCAAGGACTTATTCTTTTGGTCTTGATATTAAATTTTAATAACCTCAAAAAATAATTATAACATGAAGCATATTAAAATAAAAATACTCAGCGCAATACTCCTTCTGGCAGTATTCACATCCTGTAAAAAATGGGTGGATTATAATCCCCATGATGATTTCAAGATCACCGAGCAGGATTATTTAAAATCTGAAGCCGATTACCGTGCCATGGCAGTAGGTGTTTATTCTCCCCTGCAATGGTTGAATCAGGTAGTTCCTATTGGTGATATCGCATCAGATAATTCCGTAACAGGTGGTGAAGGTGCATCCGATGTGCTTTCTCTGCAACAGATCGACGATTTTACCCATTACCCCATTAACTCTACATTAGCCGATATCTGGCAGTCTAGTTATGAAGGGATCAACCGGGCCAATTATTTACATCAGTACAAGGCAAAGAATATTGCCGGCGAAACAATTGATTTTGCAGGTAAGGATGCTTTGTATGGAGAAGTTTATTTCTTAAGGGCTTACTACTATTTCACGCTCGTGAAAATGTTTGGTGATGTTCCCTTGTTTGTTGACAGAAGGTTAACCCTGGCAGATTCTAAAACACTGGTAAGGGCGCCCAAAGCAGAGGTGTATAAGCAAATTGAAAAAGATCTGCTCGCAGCGATTGC
>CAIRHQ010000199.1 GCA_903878475.1 uncultured Bacteroidota bacterium
AATATCGGGGCTGATTTCTTTAATTTATACAATGCCATGGGTGGCGAAGATGCCATTGTGCGATGGGTAACATCGGATCCTTCCTTGGCCAATCGGGATTATACCCATGCCAACCACCGGGGGGCTAAAAAATTTGCTGAATTGATTTATGAGGCCATCATGAAAGAGTTTAAAGCGTATGAAAAAATTAATAACCAGTAGCCTGTTGTTATTGTTTTTTCATTCTCCGAAAAGCAATAACCTGGTGAAAGCAGAAATGATGGTTGAGCAAAACATTCAGAACATGAGTGCTGGAGTACAATTTGGCAACCAGATCAATAATGGAACCGCTCTGCAGGTCATGAAAAAAAAATTTAGACGACCTGATTCAGCCATGGCCTTGATCAAGGTATTGCATATCGGCGACTCGCATGTGAAATCGGGCTTTTTTTCAGAGCATTTCATGGAAAGGCTGAATGCTTTCTATGCACAGCGTTACCGGGGAAACCTGTTCTTTAATTTTCAGATCTTTTGTAAAATAGGAACCAAGTACAGTGATTATGATGAACTGGCAGAACTGGATAATCAGTTGATGCGGGAACAACCCGATCTGGTGATCATCTCCCTCGGAACCAATGATGCTTTTTCGGGATCATCACGCGTGAAATTTTATGAAAAGATCGACCACCTGATACAAAAGATAAAAAGACTTTCTCCGCAGGCTACCGTCTTATTCACAACGCCTTCGGATGCGCTGAAAATGAATCCGCTTACCGGTTCATATAGCACCCTTCCCGAATTGCAGTTTGTAGTGGATACCATCATCCGCTATGCCAATGATCATGGAATGGCTTATTGGAACTTATATCAGATCATGGGCGGTCCGTATTCGATCAACAACTGGTTCCAAAGAAAATTGGCAGCACCCGACCGTATACATTTTAACCAGAAGGGATATGCGCAATTGGCCGACTGGTTATTTGAAGCTTTCACGGCAAGCCTTGAATCAACAAAAACTCCCTTACCTTTTAATATTCACAGTTAATTTACAACCTGCATGCTATCGCTTGACCTAACGCGGATCATTGAGAAACTGGCCTATAATCCAAAGGAGCCGCTATTATTCAACAGTGGATTCTTTATCTGGTTCTTTGCAGCCTTTATTATTACTTATTCACTGGTGGCGTCAAACCGTAATGGCAGGATCTATACGTTTGTGATATTCTCTCTCTATTTTTTTTACAAGGCCTGCGGATGGTATGTAGGACTGGTATTATTCTCAGCCATTGCAGATTTTATCCTGTCGAATACCATTTACCGCACCAAGGACGGCGCCAGAAAAAAAATGCTGCTGGTGATCAGCATCGTGATGAACCTGGGTTTGCTCTTTTATTTTAAGTACACCAATTTTTTCATCCAGATCATGAATGATTTTGGCAAGGGTGGTATTTCACCGCTGAACCTGATCCTGCCGGTAGGGATATCCTTTTATACATTTGAGAATTTAAGTTATACGGTGGATGTGTACCGCGGGCATTTTAAACCCGTGACCCGGTTCATGGATTATCTCTATTTCCTTTCCTTTTTTCCGAAATTGATGATGGGTCCAATTGTTCGGGCCGCAGATTTTCTGCCCCAACTCGATAAGCCCTATTTTGTCAGTAAGAAAGATTTTGCCACCGGATTCTATCTCATCTTTTCAGGGCTGTTCAAAAAAATTGTGATCTCAGACTTTATCAATGCCAACCTGGTGGGATATATTTTTGATGATCCTTCAAAGCATGTGGGACTGGAATGTTTACTGGGCGTTTATGGTTATGCCCTGGTGATCTACTGCGATTTTTCTGGATATTCAGACATGGCGATCGGTATTGCAAAATGGTGTGGATTCAATATTCCCCCAAATTTTTTATCTCCTTATCAAAGTAGTTCGATCACCGAGTTCTGGAGAAGATGGCATATATCGCTATCGAGCTGGTTGCGCGATTACCTGTATATACCGTTGGGGGGTAGCCGAAAAGGAAAGGTAAGGACCTATGTGAATTTATTCATCACCATGTTGCTGGGAGGATTCTGGCATGGCGCCAGCTGGAATTTTATTATCTGGGGAGGTATGCATGGTGTGGCACTCAGTGCCGATAAGGCCCGGGTGTATATTGCCACAAAACTTCGTATCAATACCATGCAGATCTTTTTGAAAGCACTCGGTATTTTTATCACTTTTCATTTCGTATGCTTTTGCTGGATATTTTTTAAATCAGCCACCCTGGCCGATTCTAAAGTGATGCTGAGCCAGATCTTTACCAATTTCGACGCCGCCGCATGGAAGGATCTGTTTGCCAATTATCATGCTGTGCTCTATATCATGCTCATTGGATTCTTGCTGCATTTTGTACCGCATAGTGTGGAGGAAAAGATCAAGATCGCATTGTCTAAAATGCCTTTATGGGCTTACCTGCTGTTTGGATTTATCTTAATCTGTGTGTTCATGCAGATAAAAACAGCCGAGCCCATCATGCCAGTGTATCTTCAGTTCTAGTGTTTGTTTTTTCTGGAAACCGGTCTCTTGTTGCTGTATCGGGTATCGTATGCAGATTTGGAATATTTCACCGGGTTGGTGATCACCGTATCATTGGTGAGCAGGATCTGTACACATTCATTTAAGATCTGGTATTTGGCCGACAGGAATAATTTCATTTTTTCCTGCGGTAAGCGAAGATCATAATTACCATTATTGGTGATCATATAATCGAAACTAGGATTGAGGCCATTGAATTCCTGCATATCCATACTTAAATTTTTGGCGATCACCTGTGAATTGAATTTTCCTGAAATCGATTGCAGTTCAATTCCTGCGCTTTCATCATTTTCCTTGTTACGCGTCAAATCATACGGATCGGAATACCCTGTACCGGCAGTTTTGCCATAACCAGGAGGCGGTAATTTTCCATTGACCATTGCCCATTCGCCGTTGCTCCCTGTATTGCCTTCCATGATATAATGCGTGGCGATAAAACGTTTTACATAGATCCTGGATTCTTCCGGCAGGTAATATTGCAGATCCCAGAAATTCCTGCTGCCACTTCTTTGAATGGCCGATTGTACCCTTCCCGGTCCTCCATTGTATGCTGCCATCACCAATAGCCAGTCGTGCAATTGTTCATATAACTGCAACAAGTATCTGGCAGCCGCATTGGTACTTTTATAATAATCGGTTCGCTCATCGGTATAGGCATTGATGGTTAGTCCGAACTGCCTGGCCGTAGCCGGCATGAACTGCCATGGACCACCTGCACCTTTGGGAGAAACAGCACCGGATTTAAGATTCGATTCAATCACTGCTATATACTTCAGTTCTTTGGGTAATCCATATTGCTGAAGTAAAGATTCGATCAGGTTGAAATAGGGCTTACCCCATCCCTTCATTTGATTCAGATAATGTCCATGGGTGCGCACATATTCCTGAATAAAGTCGGCAGCATTGGCATTGATCTGGCTGTTATAAGGTTTGTTACTGTTGTAGCTGTAGTTGGCAAATAAGTTCTTAAAACCATAACGTGTAACCTGACTGATATACTGAACCTTTTCTTTAGAGGGCGGTTTAGGGTCATTCGCTACTTCATCAAGTACTTTTGCATCAACAGTGGTATCCTGTATTACGGGTTGCTGAAAAATATGTCCGGTTCCGGCTACACAAAGCTGAATGAGAAAAAGGGGTAATATGGCCAGGAAGATTTTTTTCATATCTGTTCAATCCGGTTAATAGCGGGAATGGTCTTGCGACAAACGTTCTGCTATCTGCAGCAAAGTTACATCTTCTTGCCTGTTTGCCATGACCTGCAGCCCAAAGGGCATGCCATTGCTATGCGTAAATAGGGGAATAGAGATGCCCGGAATACCAGTAAGGTTTGCAAATACGGTATAGATATCGGCCAGGTACATGGAGATCGGGTCGTTAGACTCTTGTCCAAAATTAAAAGCCGTGGTAGGACTGGTAGGCATCAACAGGGCGTCAAACTCGTTGAATAAGAGCTGGGTTTTGTTTACCAATAGCCGGCGAACCTGTTGGGCTTTACTGTAGTAGGCATCATAAAATCCGGTGCTGAGTACAAAGGTTCCCAGCATGATCCTGCGTTGTACTTCTTTGCCAAAACCCTCGCTGCGCGATTGCTTATAAAAATCTGTTAAATCCTCAAAGGGTTGCTGGGTATGATGCCCAAAACGTACGCCGTCGTAACGACTCAGGTTGCTGCTGGCTTCTGCCGTAGTGAGCACATAATATGCAGGAACCACATAATCAAGCAAGTTGAAATCAACTGCCTGAACAGTATGGCCTTCTGTTTTAAGTTTTTCAATAAAACCGGTAATGACAGCACTGATCTCTTTATCCAGTGCCGGATGGTTAAGCGCTTCTTTGAAATAGGCGAAGCGGTATTTTTTTCCCGGTTCGGGAGAAGGGTGTTCGGTTAATTTTTCGGGGAGGGCAGTGCTGTCGTATGCATCGGGTCCGCTCATGATCGATAACAGGAGGGCGATATCTTCTACTTGTTTGCTAAAAATTCCGATCTGATCAAATGAGGAAGCATAAGCGATTAGCCCGTACCGTGATATGGCACCATAAGAAGGTTTGAATCCGGTGATGCCGCAAAAATCGGCTGGCTGCCTTACCGACCCACCCGTATCACTGCCTAAACTAACCATGCACAATCCGGCCTGAACAGCAACAGCGCTTCCGCCCGAAGATCCGCCAGGAACTTTATTGTTATCCAGGGCATTCAGTACATTTCCATACACCGAGTGTTCATTAGTGCTGCCCATCGCAAATTCATCGCAGTTGCAGGTTCCGATAATGATCGCATCTTCATCGAGCAATCTTTGTATGGCGGTAGCATTGTATAGGCTGGTAAAATTATTAAGCATTTTGGAAGCCGCAGTAACGCGATGTCCCTGATAGCAGATCACATCCTTGATGGCGACTACCACACCATGCAGTTTTTTCAGGGGAAGGCCTGCAACAAGTTTTGCATCAAGTTTCCGGGCTTTTTCCAGTGCCTCAGTTTCAAATATTTCTGTAAAGGCATTCAGGTGTTTGTTTTCCTTATTCTGTTGCAGGTAATATTTTACCGCATCGGTGCAACTGGTAGTTTTTGCTGCCAGGTCTTGCTGATATTTTGTGATGCCGGAAAATGAAAACATAGAATCGGTCGGGGATTGGTTATATGCAATCGGCTGAAGCGCTCCCTTGTTTGGGAATCACTTCAGCCGAAGTATTTATTACCGTGTGAGGGTGATTAGGCTTTTTTTTGCTCTAATTGCTGTTTCAGCTGTCTGATCTCTTCGTCTTTGTCTTTGTCTTTCATGCCTTCTTCGATCTCTGATTTCACATTGTTCTTGGCATCATTGAATTCGCGCATTCCACGTCCAACACCCCTCATCAATTCAGGGATTTTTTTACCACCAAACATTAATAATACTACCAAGATGATCAGAATCCACTCGCTGCCACCGGGCATTGAAATTAAAAAAACAGGGTTCAATAATGAGATTGCCATAATAAAGATTTAGGCAGCAAAGATAATTCAATTATTGACTTACACATGCTATTTAAGTCAACATTATTAACCGC
This sequence comes from uncultured Bacteroidota bacterium, assembly GCA_903878475.1. Lineage (GTDB taxonomy): Bacteria > Bacteroidota > Bacteroidia > Chitinophagales > Chitinophagaceae > Ferruginibacter. The sequence continues at coordinate 5,606 of CAIRHQ010000199.1, forward strand.
TTTTTAACGATAAAGATTAAAGGAAAAATAGCTTAGCGGATATAGTTTTTACCACATTTGGCCTTACCGTTTGCTGCTTGTTCGGGTGAAATACCACGCATGCAAGAACTTAGTAAGCAAAAAGAAACGAAAGAGAGGATGACAAGAAAGTACTTTCTCATGGTAAAGGTTTTAGTAATTAAGGTTAAGCAATAGGTAATTGAGGCATTTTACCCAGGATAAAATGAATTAACTATTTTACAAATATTATGCCAAACTAATATTGAGCATAAAAAAACGTCCTGAAATATTCAGGACGTTTATCAATAATATATAGATCGATCTAGCTTTTCTTTGCAACAGCCATTCTTTTCTCACGAATACGGGCGCTTTTACCACTTCTTTCACGGAGATAATACAATTTAGCGCGGCTTACTTTACCTACTTTGTTCAATATGATACTTTCAATATTGGGTGAAAAGGTCGGAAATAAACGTTCAACACCTACGCCATCACTCATTTTACGTACTGTAAATGAAGCAGTTGCGCCGGTACCCTGACGTTTGATCACATCTCCTTTAAAGCTCTGGATACGCTCTTTATTTCCTTCTACAATTTTATAATTCACAGTGATATTATCACCTGCTTTAAATTTTGGTAGAGCTGAAACAGCCTTGGTGGCTAATTGCTCATGAACAAATGCTACTGCGTTCATAATTTGATTTTTTTACGGACGGCAAAGGTAGGGGAAAGTTTTTAGTTTTTGGTGCTTCGTCAAAGGTTTTTTCGGTCAGCACTAAAGAATTCTTCATATCCGGTAGTATTCAATGCTGTAATGACTTATGAACTGCTTTGAGCCGGGATAAAAAAATCCGGCAGTGGATCACTACCGGATTGAAGTATTATCATAAAAAAGGCATTATCGCGCGGAAAACCCGGCCTGCCTCGATTTCTTATCTTGCTACGTTCACACTCCGTTTTTCCCTGATCACTGTTACTTTGATCTGTCCGGGGAAGGTCATTTCCGTTTGGATCTTCTGGGCAATTTCAAAGCTTAGTTTATCGCTGTCGCCATCAGTTACTTTATCGGCTTCCACGATCACCCTCAATTCACGTCCTGCCTGTATTGCATAGGCTTTTTCCACTCCGTTATAGGCCATGGCAAGGTTCTCAAGGTCCTTGATACGTTGGATATACTGCTGCATGATCTCACGTCTTGCACCCGGTCTTGCACCACTGATGGCATCACAAGCCTGGATAATGGGAGAGATCACGTATTGCATTTCCATTTCATCGTGGTGGGCTCCAATGGCATTCACCACAGCTGGATTTTCACCATATTTTTCGGCCAGTTTGGCCCCCAATAATGCATGGCTCAATTCTGTTTCTTCATCGGGTACTTTTCCAATATCGTGGAGTAATCCCGCACGCTTGGCCAGTTTGGGGTTCATACCCAGTTCTGCAGCCATGATGGCGCAAAGATTGGCTGTTTCGCGACTATGCATCAACAGGTTTTGTCCATAGGAAGAACGGAAACGCATACGGCCCACCATTCTGATGAGTTCTTTATGCAATCCATGCACACCCAGTTCCATGGCGGTGCGTTCGCCTATTTCCATTACCTGGTCGTCGAGTTGTTTTTTTGTTTTTTCCACTACCTCTTCAATACGGGCAGGATGGATACGTCCATCTGCAACCAGTCTTTGTAAGGAAAGACGTGCTACTTCACGGCGCAAAGGATCGAAAGAAGAAAGCACGATGGCTTCAGGGGTATCATCTACGATCAGATCCACACCTGTAGCGGCTTCTATAGCCCTGATATTCCTTCCTTCACGTCCAATGATCGAGCCTTTGATCTCATCACTTTCGAGGTTGAAGACCGTGATAGCATTTTCAATGGCTGATTCTGCAGCAGTACGCTGTATGGTTTGGATCACTATTTTACGGGCTTCCTTATTGGCCTTCAGTTTGGCATCTTCAATGATCTCCTGCTGGATCACCAGGGCCTTGGTTTGGGCTTCCTGCTTCAGGCTTTCAATCAGTTGGGCCTTGGCGTCTTCGGCCGAAAGTCCGGCAACTTTTTCCAGCCTGCGGATATGTTCTTCCTGGTGTTTTTCCAGCTCGGTACGCTTTACGCTTACCACTTCTATCTGGCGATTGAGGGTTTCTTTGATGGCCTCATTGTCTTTGATCTGCTTCTCCAGGTTCTGGTCTTTTTGATTCAGGGATTGTTCTTTTTGTTTGATGCGACCTTCTCCTTCCACAAGCTTCTGATTGCGTTGCATCACATCCCTGTCGTGATCGGCCTTGAGTTGTACGAACTTCTCTTTGGCTTCAAGCAGTTTCTCTTTCTTAAGGTTTTCGGCCTGTAACTGGCCATCGGCGACGATCTTTTGAGCTTGCTGTTCTGCCTCGTGGATCTGTTTTTGGGTATTCTTTGCAAATACCAGTTTACCCAGTACGATACCGAGTATCAGTGCAGCTGCACCTATGATAATGTATATGATTATCGGTTCCATGAAATATTTCAGTTTTAATACGGTTCACAATCAATGATAACTTCTCTCTACCCATGATATACAAGTAATTTGAGATGTTTAATTTACGAAGATACGCAATTTGTTTGGAGTATGATTGGGGGGGAGGCAGTGGGCAGTTGGCAGTTGGCGGTTGGTCCCGAAAGCTTTCGGGAGCAGTTGGCAAAGTTCAATCAAAGGGGATAGTCAATTAAATCATCGGAATCTCCTAAACTCCTAAACTTCTCAACTCCTAAACCAACCTTAAACCTTAAACTTTAAACATTAAACTTTAAACCTGTTAAACGTTTACCCCACCTTATCTATCTGCTGCTCAATTTTTTCCAGTGCCTGAAGCATTTCTTTCTCCAGGGCAGGATTATTATCGGCAGAAGTCTGGGTGGCATACCAGATCATCACCATGGCAATATAGTCTTGCATGTCTTTTCCGGCAAACTGGGTTTTGAATTCTATGATCTTTTCATTGATGGTCTTAAGGGTATTGCGGATCTGCTCCTCATCTTCGGGATTGGTTTTGATGCGATAGGTGCGATCGCCGATAAGAATATTTACGGGGATGAGGGTTGACATATTTTATTCGCTTAAATAACCGATACATTTATCAATTTCCTTCATATAGCGGTTGATGTTTTTTTCAAATTCCTTTTTATCTGCATCGGTCATCGATCCTGCAGCTGCTTTCAGAACCAATACCTGTTCCTGCATCTGTTTCAAGGCTGCAGCATCCTTTAACTGTTGCGCTTGCATCCCGGTAATTTGTTCACGCTGCTGAAGATTTTCTTTCTGCAATACCTGGAATTGCTTCAGCAGTTGCTGAAGCTTCTCATTGATGCGGGTGATATTTTTTTGCAGTTCGCTCATATGCGTTCCATCCTAATTTCGGTTCAATACTGGTGGTCCTTGATCTATTTTCTGATCTCGGCTTGTAATTCTTTTTCATAACTGGCAATGATCTTGCTCATCATGCTATCGATCTCTTTGTCGGTCAGTGTTTTTTCATCATCCGAAAAAGTGAAACTTACCGCCATCGATTTTTTACCCGGGCCTAATTTATCACTTTCAAATACATCAAAGAGGTTTATTGCCCTTAACTTATGAACACCTGCACTAAGTGTGGCTTTTTCCAGGCTTTCGTAGTGGAGCGACTGGTCAACCACAATGGCCAGATCCCGTTGTACAGCAGGGTATTTCGATATTTCGGCATACCGAAGATTTGTTTTCTTACTGAGGGTCATCAACAGGTCCCAGTTGATATCGGCATAATACACCGGCTGACGGATATCAAATTTATCCAGAACCGATTGTTTCACCAGTCCCAGGTAAGCGATATCGTCTTTTTTTATTTTCACCACTAAGCAAGGGGCAAGATTATCTGTTGAATCCTGATGGAAATTGTATTCTTCCAGTCCCAGGGTACGCATGATCTTTTCAAAAACGGCTTTCAGGAAAAAATGATCTGCTTTCTCGGCTTTTTGTTTCCAGCCATCTTCAGTTTTTTTACCACTGATGAAAATGGCCAGGTGGTTATTTTCAATATATTTTCCAGCGGATTGAACCCCATAGGTTTTTCCAAATTCGTATAGTTGCAGGTCATTGTTTTTCCTGTTGAGGTTGTAGGCAACCGATTCGAGTCCGGTTTCCAGCATCGAAGGACGCATCACATCCAGTGTTTCACTCAAGCTATTGATCATCTTAACCGCGCCGGCAAGCGTGGATTCGTTGTAATAAGCACTGTTGGTGATGGAGTTGGTGAATATTTCATGAAAGCCTGATCCCGACAAGTATTCGGCGATCTTTTCCTTGTATGCCGCCTCATGTGCCAGGGTTTCCACTGCCGGGGCAATGGAGATCGTGTTGGGGATCTCAACATTATCCAGTCCGTCGATGCGCATGATCTCTTCTACGATATCGGCCGGTATGGTTACATCGGGTTTGCTATACGGAACGGATACACGCAATTCATCGGCTCCCTCTTTGAGGAGTTCGAAGCCAAGGTGGCTGAGGATATTCTTGATGGTATCGCCGTGATAATTCTTTCCGCTTAGTTTTTTTAAGTAGTGGAATTTTAAGGAGATCTCGGTTTTCTCTTTTGGGGAAGGGTATACATCTATCCATTCATTGTGGATGGTTCCGCCGGTAATCTCCTTGATCAATAGGGCAGCACGTTTCAACACCTGTACCGTTTGACTGATATCTACTCCTTTTTCAAACCTGGTGGCCGCATCGGTACGCAGTTGATGACGAATAGATGTTTTTCGGATAGAGGTGGGATGAAACCATGCAGATTCCAGAAAAATATTTTTTGTGCTGCTGCTTACGCCGCTCTGAAGTCCGCCATAAACACCCGCCATACAAACTGGGGTATCGATGCCATCCTGGTGGCTGCAGATCATCAGGTCTTCAGCAGACAATTTTCTTGTCTTTTCATCCAGGGTAATAAATGGGGTTCCTTCGGGAAGATTTTTAATGACCAGTTTGCGCCCGGGAATGGCTGCTGCATCAAAAGCATGTAGCGGTTGCCCGGTTTCATGCAAGATGAAATTGGTGATGTCTACAATATTATTGATGGGACGGAGCCCGATACTTTTTAATTTTTGTTGAAGCCATGCCGGACTCTCGGCAATGGTAACGCCATCAATACGGATACCTGCATAACGCTGACAGGCTTCTGTGTTCTCGATGGTTACTTCCATCACTGTATCAGGATCTGGTTTACTGCCATTGGTGAGCGAAGTATTTTTGTAAGGACTGCGAATATTGTATTCTGCTTTATTATGGTGCGATAAGTATGCACATACATCCCGGGCCACACCCAGGTGGCTCATGGCATCGATCCTGTTAGGGGTTAATCCTATTTCATAAATATGATCTTCATAAGGTTTGAAATACTCCGCAGCAGGCATTCCAATGATGCAGTCGGCGGGTAATACCAAAATTCCTGCATGTGATTCGCCCAAACCGATCTCATCTTCTGCACAGATCATACCCTGACTTTCAGCACCTCGGATCTTGGCTTTCTTCATCGTCATGGGTTCGCCATTGCTGGGATAAATAGTACTGCCAATCGTGGCAACCACTACTTTTTGTCCTACCGCTACATTGGGTGCACCACATACAATTTGCAGTGGTTCGGCAGCACCAATATCAACCTTTGTTAAGGTTAGTTTATCTGCATCGGGATGTTTTTCGCAATGGATCACTTCGCCGATCACCAATCCTATTAAGCCACCTTTAACCGATTCAAATTTTTCCAGGCTTTCTACTTCCAGTCCGATAGCCGTAAGGATCTTTCCTAATTTCTCAGGGTCGGGTATTTCTGCCTGTCCGTTTGGTAAGTATTCACAAATCCATTGATAACTGCTTGTCATGTAAGGGTAATTTATCTTTTTGCTTCCGCAAATATAGTTTTTTGCCTGCTATACGGTGAATTGAGGGTCGGCATAAACTAATCATTGTACTCCGATTAAACAAGTCGGAAAAAAAACAAAACTAGTGCAGAAAAAGCCCGGAAGCTATTTGCTGGTGTTAATAACTGTTCAAAATTTGCGGAGATTTGTAGATTTACGCTGTTAATAAACCTGTTCATAACACGTGAATAAACTACTTTTGTATGTGAACTTAAGGTGGAAAATCAATATTGAACAGGGCTAATCGGGGGGTGTGCATAAACTTGATGCAATTTGAATTTATCTTAGCCATTCTACTACTATCAACCTAACAGCAACTGAGCCTAAACATGGAACTTACTAATTTTAATAAAGACAAGCAGATTCGGAGGAAAGCTCCGCTGGAATTGAATTCCATGATGTATGGCAAAGTGCCACCCCAGGCCAAGGAAATGGAAGAGGCGGTATTGGGTGCCATCATGCTCGAAAAAAGTGCATTCGATACCATTGTAGAAATACTGAAGCCCGAATGTTTTTATTTGGATGCCCACCAGCGCATTTTTAAAGCCATGCAAGGACTGGCCATTAAAAGTTTACCCATTGATCTGCTCACCGTGGTGGAAGAATTAAAATTCAGGGAGGAACTGGATATCGTGGGTGGTCCTTATTATATCACTAAACTTACCAATGCGGTTGTTTCATCGGCCAATATTGACGCGCATTCCAGGATCATTTTGCAAAAATTCATTCAGCGTGAACTGATCCGCATCAGCGGAGAGATCATCGGTGATGCGTATGAAGATAGCACCGATGTATTTGATATGCTGGATGAAGCCGAAAGCAAGTTGTTTGAAATTACGAATAACCATCTCCGTAAGAACTTTGATTCGATTGATACGGTGCTGGTAAAAACGATACAGCGTATTGAGGATATGCGTAACCGTCAGGAAGATATTACCGGTGTGCCTACAGGATTTCCTTCCCTAGACCGGATTACTTACGGCTGGCAAAGCACCGACTTGATCGTGCTGGCCGCTCGCCCGTCAGTGGGTAAAACAGCTTTTGCGTTGAACCTGGCACGCAGCGCAGCCCTGGATCCACGCAAACCTACAGCCGTTGGTTTCTTTAGCTTGGAGATGAGTAGCGGACAGTTGGTTCAGCGTATACTCAGTGCCGAAAGTGAGATATGGCTGGAAAAGATTGCGCGCGGAAAACTGGAAGAGCATGAAATGAAACAATTGTATAAGCGGGGTATTGAGCGACTGTCGAAAGCGCCCATCTTTATTGATGATACTGCCGCCCTCAATATTTTTGAACTGCGGGCCAAATGCCGCAGGCTGAAGAATAAACACAATATCGGACTCATCATCATCGACTACCTGCAATTGATGAGTGGTGCGGGTGAGAACCGAAATGGTAACCGGGAACAAGAGATCAGCCGAATTTCAAGAGACCTGAAAGGGTTGGCCAAAGAATTACAGGTGCCCATCATCGCGTTATCGCAATTGAGCAGGGAAGTTGAAAAAAGAAAAGAAGGTAATAAGATACCACAGTTGAGTGATCTGCGGGAATCAGGTGCCATTGAACAGGATGCCGATCTGGTGATGTTCATGTATCGCCCCGAATATTATGATATCACCGCCAATGAATTTGGCGACAGCAACAAGGGCGAAACCTTTATTAAGATCGCCAAGCATCGTAATGGTAGTTTGGATACCGTAAAACTAAAAGCCCTGCTGCATATTCAGAAATTTGTGGAAGAAGAAGGGGGCAGCGATTTTACCGGGTCAATGCCTGCAGGCGGCAACTGGAAGCCGGTGAGCGGACTGGATGCTGGTGGAGAAGCCAAGCTCTATATCCAGAAAGGCAGTAAGATGAATGATGAAAAGTATGATGATGATACTCCTTTTTAAATGAACAAGAATAATTTTTGTTAGCGCAGAGGAGAATAAATTATTTATTCTCCTCTGTTATTTTGATTAAGTTTATGACGAAAAAATAATGGCCTTTGATTCCATAAAGAAGATGACCTTTATTCTATCGTTAACCAGTTTTGATGTGAACCGATGAACCTTCCTTTTTTTTATAAGCCGGAGAAAGCAGCCATGAATGATATTGTGGTGATGGATGAAACTGCCAGCAAACATATCATTCAGGTGTTGCGGATGACCAAGGGCGAATTACTGCAAATAACCGATGGGTTGGGCAGTTTGTGTACCTGCGTGATCCAAGATGACAACAGGAAAAAATGTACTGTGCTGGTGCAGGAATATCATTTTCATCCACGCAAGGAACGGCAGTTGAGCATCGCAATTTCATTGGTCAAGAATAACAGCCGGTTTGAATGGTTCTTAGAGAAAGCCACCGAACTGGGCATCCATCACATCATACCCTTGTTGTGTACCCGTACCGAGAAACATCATTTCAGGATGGACCGGATGCAGGGGATACTGGTAAGTGCCATGTTGCAAAGCCAACAGTGCTGGCTACCCGAAATTAGCGAGCCCGTAAAATTCGGGGAATGGGTAAAATTACCTGTTGGCGGAGCGCAAAAATTCATT
>CAIRHQ010000200.1 GCA_903878475.1 uncultured Bacteroidota bacterium
ATCATAATCTGCTGCATGGCTATACCCAATGTAAACCTAGCTCAGGAGCAAACTTCGGAAGTTACAACTGGAACTGAGAATCAAGATCCGCCTCCGGAAGAAGATAAATATAATAATGATGAGTCTGGTGGTGGTGGTGGTGGTGGTGGATATTCGAGTGGAACAATCTTTCAAGACAGCCACCGTAAAAATCCTACAATAAATGCAGATTCCCCCCCTGATCCTAATGATGTTCCAATCGATGGGGGAGTATCTATTTTATTGGCTGCAGGAATAGGTTATGGGGTGAAGAAATATAGGGAGAGTAGGATGAGGATAGACGTTTAAGCCGTTTAAAGGTTTATGTCGTTTAAGGTTAAAGAGACTTTATAAAGTTGGCAGTTGGTCCTGAAAGTAAAAGGGCCCAACTGCCAACTGTCTTTCCCTGTCTCATGATATCAAGGTAAATACAATGGATCCACGGATAAAACGGTTTAAGACAGATAATCACAGATAATTAGATTAATAATCACTATTCAGATCGTGCACTCAGCCAACTGTAAACTGCTAACTGCCAACTTTCCTACCATCTCTTCAACTGATCCTTATAAAACAAATACTCCGGAGTAACTAATTCATTATCATCTGTAACCTGATACCAGGGAGATAGTTGAGCATCCCTCGGATTATTGAGCAAATGAATATCCTGTGCAGGCATATATCCCTGTGCGATAAGATAAATTATTCTTCCGTCTTTCGACACGGCCCGATCCATCACCATAACGGCATGACCCGGAAACCCGCCATGTATCCAAACATCCCCTGGTATAATTGCTCTGATATCTTGTTTTGATTTTAATTGTTTGGAAAGAGATGCAGATCCGCACATGCCAAAGACCTTGTTCAGATAATTCATTAAATGTTCTCTGGTATAAGGTGCAGTAAATGGGTAATGGTTATTTTCATTATCGGTAAAATTGATCTGGCTAAATTGATTTTCTGCGAATAAATATTCCACCCGCAACCGCATCACGGCATCGGCACATTGCTGCAGATCCTGTTGACCAACAGAAATATTCAAAACGGCAAACTGAGCCTGTTGATTCCTTTTTTCTGAACCATTATAAAGATGTACGGTCTTAGATCTTTTCAATGGTACCTTCCTGAGCCATGCCGCAAACCCATGATTATCCACCTGCTCTCGCTCAAAACCCTCCGGTACCGGAATATCAGCGATGGTAGGGTAAGGATTTTCATTGGGGATGCTTAATAAGACCGGTTGTGCCGACAATGGTTGTCCGGCATGGGCAGATGCCTCTGTGCAGGATAACAGGGTAAGGGAAGCAAGGAATAAACAAATTCTTAACGGCATAAATTGTATTTTTGATTTAACTGCTTTTAGATGCAGTTTCGCATTTTGTTCATATAAAAGTTATGTTAAACCTATGCCCAGTATATTAATCATTGACGATGAACGTGCCATTCGGAAAACCCTTACCGAGATCCTCAGTTATGAGGGCTACAAGATCGATGAAGCCAGTGATGGAGAAGAGGGACTGAAGAAATTTTCTGAAAAGATTTACGATGTAGTGTTATGCGATATCAAAATGCCTAAAATGGATGGCATTGAGTTCCTCGAAAAATCGAAGGATGTAAATCCTGATGTGCCGGTGATCATGATCAGCGGACATGGTAATGTGGATACTGCCGTAGAAGCTGTAAAAAAAGGGGCATTTGATTATATCAGTAAACCACCGGATCTGAACAGACTCCTCATTACCTTACGCAATGCACTGGATAAACAAAGTCTGGTCACTGAAACAAAAGTGCTGAAAAGAAAAGTGGGTAAGACGAAGGAAATGGTTGGAGACAGTGGCCCCATTAAAAAAATAAAGGACACCATTGAAAAAGTTGCCCCCACAGACGCACGTATCCTCATCACCGGTGAAAATGGAGTAGGGAAGGAACTGGTGGCACGGTGGATTCATGAGAAAAGCAATCGTAGCAGTGGCCCAATGGTAGAAGTAAATTGTGCCGCCATACCCGGCGAACTGATAGAAAGTGAATTATTCGGACATGAAAAAGGATCATTCACTTCAGCCATCAAACAACGGATCGGTAAATTTGAAACAGCCAATGGCGGAACCTTGTTCCTGGATGAGATAGGAGATATGAGTTTGAGTGCACAAGCCAAGGTATTGCGTGCTTTGCAGGAAGGCAAGATCACCCGGGTGGGTGCTGAGAAAGATATCAGTGTTGATGTGCGCGTAATTGCCGCCACCAACAAAGATCTTTTAAAAGAAGTGGATGAAAAGAATTTCCGGCTCGATCTATATCACCGGCTGGGTGTTATCATTATTCATGTGCCTTCATTGAATGATAGAAGAGAGGATGTGCCGGCCTTGGTGGATTATTTTTTGGATATGATCGCTTCAGAATACGGTCAGCCCAAAAAAGCCATTGAGAAAAAAGCACTGGATGCTTTACAGGCGTATAACTGGACGGGTAATATCCGTGAATTGAGAAATGTGGTGGAAAGACTGATCATCCTTTCTGGCAAAGCGATCAGCTTTGAAGATGTAGAGAGTTATGTATTACCTAAAATATGATCAGTATTAATCTGAATAAACCGAACCATTGAAAACCATCTATTGCATAAGCGGATTAGGGGCTGATGGACGAGCATTTTCGAAGTTAGCGATCAACAATGCCGAACTGATCGTACTGCCCTGGCTATTGCCCGAAAAAAACGAAACCATCGAAGCTTATGCACTCCGCATGAGCCAGGGTATCAAACATGCGAATCCCATTTTACTCGGATTATCATTTGGCGGAATGATGGCGATCGAGATCTCCAAACAACTACCGGTGTCGATGGTCATCCTTGTTTCCAGCATCAAATCAAAAGATGAATTACCCGGTTGGATGAAAATGGTTGGAAAACTTGGCCTGCATAAATTGGTTCCCTTGAAATCTACCTGGATCACCGAACCCATTACGAACAGAACGATTGGCGTTACCAATGAAGCCGAAAAATTAATGGTGCGCGAATACAGGAAAAATGCTCCACTGGCATATACCAACTGGGCCGTTGATCAGGTATTGAGATGGAAAAACATCGATACCCCCCGAAAGGTATTTCATATTCATGGTGATAATGACAAGATATTTTCCATAAAAAATATTAATCCCACCTATATTGTTTCCGGCGCTGGACATTTGATGATCATGAACCGGTCGGAAGAGATATCCGACTTGATCAATCAGATATTGGATCATAATTCCTGATTTGTTAAACATTTGAAACAATTTTAGCGTAAACCCTTATCAAACGGTTTATTATGGTATTTTTGGCACACTAAATTTGACTGTATGAGTATTGGCTGTATTATTTTTATAGTAGCTGCACTGGGCTGGCATATTGGTATGTATGGTATGTTTAAGAAGGCAGGCATTGAAGGCTGGAAGGCCTTTATTCCTTTTTACAATACCTGGTGTATGGTGCAAAAAATGGAATTGAAATGGTACTGGTTTGTGGTACAGTTCATTCCCATCGCCGGACAATTCATTACCATCTGGATCACCATCAAGTTTGTAGAACATTTTGGCCGATTCGGTTTCTGGCACCATGCCGCTACAGTATTGCTTCCTTTTCTTTATTTCCCATATCTCGGTTTTTCGGCCAATGAAAAATATGCAGGAGTTGCCGTAGTAAGAAATTATAAGAAATCCGGATGGCGTGAATGGATCGATGCCGCAGCATTTGCAGTAGTAGCGGCAACGCTTATACGCACCTTCGTGTTTGAAGCCTATGTGATCCCTACACCTTCTATGGAAAAGACCCTGCTGGTGAATGATTATCTGTTTGTGAGTAAATCGGCTTATGGCCCCCGACTCCCGAATACCCCGCTGGCACTGCCTTTTATACACAATAGCATTGGACAAACCGGAATGAAATCATATGTGGAATGGCTGCATATCCCTTATATCCGTTGGTTTGCATCTCCCATTAACCGCAATGATATCGTAGTATTTAATTTCCCTACCAACGATACATTGATCAATAATCCAGATTTTGGATCACAGACTACTTATTATCAGGAGATCAGGAATGAGATGCGGCAAGGCCGCCTGAACGCACAGCAGGCCCGTGACGCGGTTTGGGACCAGTATGGTAGCCAGATCATCACTCGCCCGGTAGATAAGCGTGAGAATTTCATCAAACGCTGTGTGGGCATCCCCGGCGACACCATTCAAGTGGTCAATGGAAAATTAATGGTGAATGGTCAACCACAAACCTTATTCCCGCAATCAGAAAGATATTATAAACTGCAGGTACCCCCCAATGTTATACCTGATCATGATTTATTGATTGGCATGGGCATCGATATCCGCGAATCGCAGGGTGATCTGCAGGCATTGGATAATGCGGGACTGTACCGCGTGAATATCACCAACGAAGAAAAAGCAAATCTTAAATTACCGAAGGATTATATTTTATCGGATTACCTGATCGACTATACCGATCCTTTCTATCGTTCGGATGAATTGTATCCATATTATGATTCTTCTAAACACTGGACGGTTGATAATTTTGGTCCACTGGGTGTGCCCAAAAAAGGCGCCATTATTCCACTCACCGCAGATAATGTGATCCGCTACCAGCGTTGTATTGAGGTGTATGAAAGCAATACACTGGAATCAAAAGAGGGCAAGTATTTCATCAATGGAAAGGAAGCGAGTACCTACACATTCAAAATGGATTATTTCTGGCTGATGGGTGATAACAGACATAATTCACTCGATAGCCGTTATTGGGGATTTGTTCCAGAAGATCATGTAGTGGGCAAGGCATCCCTGATCTGGTTTAGCTGGGAGGGTGGTCCAAGATGGAAGAGGATCTTCCGTATGATTCATTGATAAACGATGATATTCAGTTTTATACAGTAACTTTAATACAAGATGGGTCCTCGCTGCAGCTATGCAGGGAGGACTTTTTGTCTGAGTAGACAGATAATAGAATACTTTATTAAAAACGACAATTATGAAAACAACCGAATATAAATTTTCCTTTGAAGAATACGCATCGATCGAAGACCTGAATGCTGCTGATGGGGCCTTACTGAAACAGGCACGTGCAGTTACGGATACAGCCTATGCCCCGTATTCAAAATTCAATGTAGGAGCTGTAGCTTTATTGGCCAATGGAACACAGGTGTCGGGTACCAATCAGGAAAATGCAGCCTATCCGGTAGGGATATGCGCAGAAAGAGTGTTGCTGGGATCGGCTGCTGTATTGCATCCCGGAATAGCCATCGAAACCATCGCCATTACTTATCACAATACTACTGGAGCCAGTGGTCACCCCATATCACCTTGTGGTATGTGCCGACAAGCGCTGGTAGAATTTGAAGATAGAACACAACATCCCATCCGGCTTATATTGAGCGGCATGGAAGGTAAAGTGCTGATCATTCAGCAAGCAGGCAGTCTGTTGCCGCTTTCCTTTAAGGGGAATGACTTAAAATAAGTTTGGTGTAACTAGGAGAGGTCTTTGATTACGGGGATCTCTAAGATAATGTTCACATCATCGGAAATATCATCATCAGCCTTACCAATAAAATATTCGCTGCGTTTAATGGTAAAACTGGCTTTAAAAACACCCGCATCTGCATTTCCATCATATACCAGTGGAAAGCTAATGGACTTGGTTGTTTCTTTCAGGTTGAAATTGCCAGTAACGATATAACCTTCATTGGTTTTCTCAATTTTTGTAGAAGTAAATTGTCCGTGTGGAAAATCAGCCCCATTGAAGAATTCTTTTGCTTGTAAATGTCTGTCGCGCCCACCGATTCCCGTATTAATGGTTGCAATATCAATGGTACAATTGAAGGCTGAATTGGCCAGATCTGCTGGATCAAATTTCACTTCCCCTTTGGCGCCTTTAAAATTACCCACCACATCTTGCCCGTGTGCCTGTAGCACAAATTTAACAACAGCTTTTTCAGCATCGATCTTATAATAGATGATCGATTGAATGGTATAGGCTGAGCCCAATACGATCAACGAAGCCAGGCAAACAAAACGGAATATTTTCAGCATGATCATTTTTTTTAAAAATACAAAATCCCGACAAAATTTAATCAATCAGGTTGTTAAAAAGTTCAAAATAATGTTTGAACACCATTTGCGATTTTATTCTCATGCTCTAGCAGCCATTTTTTTCGCCACAGATCGCCACCATATCCTACCAGATCTCCATTGCTGCCAATGACCCGATGACAGGGGATCAGGATACAACAACTATTATTGCCATTTGCAGTACCCACGGCACGTATGGCTTTTACATTACCGATCCTTTTACTGAGTTCCAAATAAGTGATGGTTCGGCCATAGGGTATCAAGGCGAGTTCGGCCCATACCTGTTGTTGGAATGCTGTGCCTATCTGTTCGGCATGAATGGTAAACTCTATTCTTTTGCCATTAAAATATTCATCTAGCTGGCGAATACAGTTTTTAAGGATGATGCTGTGGGGCTTCACAAAACTGATATTTTCTTCTTCTATCTTTGCGCCTTTCCAGGAATTAACAAATAAGATCTCTGATATAGCATTGCCCGTACTGCGAATTTCCAGTATGCCAATGGGTGAACGGTAA